>CAYOFK010000083.1:0-13442 GCA_964403185.1 uncultured Rikenellaceae bacterium
TTAATGCGCTCAAAATCGGCTTATCTGAACACAGGGTCCTGGGCTTCAAAAGCATTAAAGGAAGCCCGGATATATGGCGAAGCGGTTGAAGTGGCCTCATCCAAAGATCAGATTTTCAACTACATTCCAAAGGGCTATGAGCTGCCTGCCGATGCAGACTATTTTCATATTACTACCAACAACACTATTTATGGAACAGAGATCAAAAAAGATATGGATTGTGAACTTCCTCTGATTGCGGATATGTCATCAGACATATTCAGCCGTCCCGTTGATATTTCCAAATATGTCCTTATTTATGGGGGTGCCCAGAAAAACCTTGCCCCGGCCGGTGTGACTTTTGTAATCATCAAAGAAGATATTCTGGGCAAGGTAGACCGTCTCATTCCTACCATGATGGACTACAGGACCCATATCGAAAAAGGATCCATGTTTAATACACCTCCGGTATTGCCGGTTTTTGCAGCCCTGCAAACGCTTAAATGGATCAGGAACAGCGGTGGTGTGGCCGGATTGCACGCGATCAATGAAGCAAAAGCCCGGCGTCTCTATCAGGAAATTAACAGAAACAACATGTTCAGGCCCACGGTCAAAGACGAGGAAGACCGTTCCATTATGAATATTTGCTGGGTGATGACTGAACAATATACTGATAAGGAGGCTGCATTCCTTGAGTTCGCTACGGGAAAAGGCATGATCGGTATAAAGGGGCACAGATCGGTTGGTGGCTTCCGTGCTTCAACCTACAATGCACTTCCCGGAGAGAGTGTGGATGCCCTGATTGGCGTCATGCAGGAATTTGAGTCTGAAAACGCTTAGTCAGTAAAAGATCATTCGAAGATGCTAAACAAATTCGTGATTTTTCAGAATGAGGAATAATAAACCTGGTATTATAATAAATTGTGAAACACATGAAAACAATACTTGTTGCAACTGAAAAACCGTTTGCCCCGGCAGCGGTAAATGAAATCAGAAACAGAGTGGAAGAGGCCGGTTATCAACTGTCCCTCCTTGAGAAATATGAGGACCCGGAAGCCTTTATTGAAGCAGTAGCTGAAGTGGATGCTCTTATTATTAGAAGTGATAAGGTTACCAAAGAAGTAATGGATGCTGCAAAAAACCTTAAAATTGTTGTCCGTGCAGGAGCCGGCTATGACAACATCGATCTGGATGCAGCAACCGGCAACAATGTGGTTGCCATGAATACACCTGGCCAGAATTCCAATGCGGTTGCTGAGCTTGCACTGGGCATGATGGTGTTTCTGGCCCGAAACAAATTCAACGGGTCGGCAGGTACGGAACTGAAGGACAAAACGCTTGGCATACATGCTTTTGGCCATGTTGGGAAACTGGTGGCGAAAATTGCAAAAGGATTTGGAATGGAAGTACTGGCCTTTGATCCTTTTGTTCCGGATAAAGTCATTGAAAAAGAAGGAGTGAAGGTCGTAAAATCAGCCGAAGAACTGTATAGTAAATCCAGGTATGTATCACTCCACATTCCTGTAAATAATGAAACCCGTGGTTCTGTTAACTACAGCCTGATAAAGCTGATGCCCCTGGGCGCCACCCTGGTCAATACAGCCCGCAAAGAGGTGATCGATGAGCCTTCACTCAGGAAAATCTTTGCAGAACGTCCCGATTTCAGGTATGCATCCGACATTGCCCCGGATTGTGCGGAAGAAATCGCTTCAGAATTTGATGGCAGGTATTTCTTTACACCAAAAAAGATGGGAGCGCAGACTGCTGAAGCAAATATCAATGCCGGTATTGCTGCGGCGAACCAGATCGTAGCCTTTTTTGAAAAGGGAGATACTGCTTTTAAGGTAAATTAAACCCATGCTTCTGACCTGTGAGGTCATTTGAAGCCTGGTTTTGGAAGAGGCATTCGCAAACCATTCCAAATCCTGAATATTTTGCATTACTAACTTTGAAAAAAAAATGAAATGGCCATATTAAAAGCATTCAAAGGAATCAGGCCACCGGCCGAAATTGTGTCCCGGGTTGCATCCCGCCCCTATGATGTATTAAATTCTGAGGAGGCACGTGAAGAAGCCTCAGGAAACGAACAGTCATTATTGCACATCATCAAACCTGAAATAGATCTGGATCCCACGGTGGATATTCACAGTGAGGAGGTATATGAAAAAGCCAGGGAGAATTATCACATGTTCCTTGAAAAAGGATGGCTTGTCAGCGATGATAAAGACTGCCTCTATATCTATGCCCAAACCATGAAGGGAAGAACCCAGTATGGCCTGGTTGGTGCGGCCAGTGTTGAGGATTATATGAACGGCATCATCAAAAAACACGAACTCACACGGCCTGAAAAGGAAGAAGACCGCATGAAACATGTGCGCATCAACAATGCAAACATTGAACCGGTGTTCTTTACCTATCCCGCGGTCAGAGAAATTGATGTTGTGATCAGCTCCTTTGTGGAATCAAATAAACCTGTATATGATTTTTTCGCTGAGGATGGGGTGGGGCACCGGTTCTGGGTAGTTGATGATGACCGGATCATATCCGAATTGCTCACATTGTTCGATAAGGTCCCGGCAACCTACGTGGCAGACGGTCATCACAGAACAGCCGCCGCCGCCCTGGTTGGAAATGAAAAGAAACAATGCAACCCTCATCATACAGGCCGGGAGGAATATAATTATTTTCTGGCCGTTCACTTTCCGGACAACCAGTTGGCCATTATTGACTATAACAGGGTTGTGAAAGACCTGAATGGTTTATCACCATCCGGATTCATTGAACGGCTGCGGAAAGGTTTTGATGTGGAAGAAATAGGAACGGAGGTTTATAAACCTGACAGGCTTCATAATTTCTCTATGTACCTCGAAGGAATATGGTATTCACTTACAGCCAGGGAAGGCACCTATGATGATTCTGATCCTATTGGTGTTCTGGATGTCACTATACTCACGGAGCAGGTATTGGATCCACTCCTGGGTATCACAGATCTGCGCCGGTCAAAAAGAATTGATTTTGTGGGGGGGATCCGGGGTTTGGGTGAATTGACCAAACGTGTTGATTCCGGAGAAATGACGGTGGCCTTTGCATTGTTTCCGGTGACATTGAAACAGTTGATCGATATAGCAGATTCAGACAATATCATGCCTCCAAAGACCACCTGGTTTGAACCCAAGTTAAGGAGTGGCCTGGTTATTCACAGTCTGGATTGACCCGGTGAACCTGTGCGTTTAGAAGCCGGCTTTTTGTAATTTTATTTATATTGTTAATATAATAATTCTGATGGATGGGGTTGTTGAAAATATTTTGCATCTGAAGCAATCTTTACCTGAACACGTAAAACTCATTCCGATATCCAAAACCATGCCTGATGAAAAAATATTACAGGCATGGTCGGCAGGTTTTAAGGTTTTTGGGGAAAACAAAGTACAGGAACTGATGCGCAAGCAACAATCCCTTCCGGATGATATCCAATGGCACATGGTTGGCCATTTACAGTCAAATAAGGTAAAATATATTGCAGCTTTTGTACACCTTATTCATGGCATTGACAGCCTGAAACTGTTAAAAATAATAAATAAAGAAGCCGGGAAATGCCGGCGCATCATCCGTGGATTGTTCCAGATTCACATAGCCTCAGAGGAAACAAAATTCGGTTTTAATCCGGAAGAGGTTCATAAGGTGTTATCTTCAGAAGAATATGCGGCAATGGAAAATATTAAAATTGTGGGTGTCATGGGAATGGCAACATATACGGATGATACGGAACAGGTACGAAGGGAATTCCAAAAGCTCCACAGTATCTATCTGGACCTGAAGAAAACCTTCTTCCCGGAGGATCCCGGGTTTTGTGAAATCAGCATGGGCATGTCCGGCGATTATTCAATTGCGATTGAGGAAGGAAGTACAATGATACGGATCGGAAGCATGATTTTTGGACCCAGACAACAGAAATAAAAATTACAGATTGAATTATTTTGTATTTTTCATCTTTGTTAAGAATGCATCATTTTATTTAGTTACCAGATTATGACAGATCTTACCACAAAATATCTTGGCCTGACTCTTGTTAATCCTTTGATTGTTAGTAGTTCAGGACTTACGGATTCGGTTGAGAAAATTATTGAACTTGAAAAGATTGGCGCCGGAGGAGTGGTGTTGAAATCTTTATTTGAAGAGCAAATAATGTTTGAAGCAGGCCGGTACAGCGGGTATAGCGAATATCCTGAGGCAGCAGATTATATCAACAGTTACACCAAAGACCATTCGGTAGGTAATTATTTGTCCCTTATTGAGGAAGCTAAGAAGGCAGTGAACATACCGGTAATTGCCAGCGTTAATTGTATTACTTCCAGCGAGTGGGTTGATTTTTCAAAAAAAATTGAGAACGCAGGTGCGGATGCGCTCGAGGTGAATGTTTTCTACCTTCCCACAGATAAAGAAGTTGGACCGGAAGATTTTGAGAAAGTGTATCTTGAACTTGCCGAAAAACTCAGGAACAGGGTTTCCATACCTGTGGTCTTTAAACTTGGAAGGCAGTTCTCAAACCTTTTAAATATTGCGAACCGGCTGTATCATAGAAAAATAAACGGCATTGTTTTGTTTAACAGGTTCTATGAACCGGATATAGATACAGACCGGCTTAAACTGGTTCCGGCCGAAGTGTTCAGCCTGCCTTCCGAGATCCGGCAGACTTTGAGGTGGGTTGGTGTGGTATCGGGTCGCATCAGGGGGATTGATATTGCTGCATCAACCGGCGTACACGACGGCAAAGCAGCAATTAAATTGTTGCTTGCCGGAGCTGCAGCAGTTCAGGTATGCTCAGTCCTGTATAAAAACGGTACCGGCTACCTTGGATCCATGCTTGCTGACATCCGGAAATGGATGGAAACTAACAATTTTTCTTCAATACAGGACTTTAAGGGTACATTGAATTACGGTAATGTCAGGGATCCGTCCATTTATGAGCGTTCACAATTCATAAAGTATTTTTCAAGCCATACATAAAAAGGACTAAAGTCAGGTAGATGAAGCCTTCATTCTTTAAGTTGAGTTCTACTACTATAAGTGCAAGTCTTTTGGGCTTGCTGATCCTGTTCATTTTTGGACTGCCTTTATTTCCGGAGGGATGGTATGTGGTGCTGTATAAAATGAATTATACCCTGATATTTATTTTTTCAGTGCTCGCCTTGAAAAGACACCGGAAAATCATACTGTATATTGCTTTAATCAACCTGGTGGTATTGTGGATCACCCAGATTTTTGATCTTGTCATTCTAAGGATCACTTCAGACTTCCTCATCATTATTTTTTTCGGAATTATTGTGTCCCGGTTCCTGGTGCAAATTGCCAGGAGTGAAAAAGCTGATATCGGTGTGATATTGGAATCAATTTCTGGCTACCTGTTATTGGGTACACTGTTTGGCATTATTACAGTCATCCTCCTCCTGGTCAGTCCCGGGGCCGTGGTATTTCATGATGCAATTGATCCTTCACTGGCAGATATTTTTTATTTTACATTCGTTACAATGACCACCCTGGGCTTCGGTGATGTGTTACCGGTAACTGATCCGGCTCAGTCATTATCAATTTTAATCGCTTTATCCGGACAATTATATATTGCCATCATTGTTGCCATGCTGGTTGGCAAGTACATATCCGGAATTCGGGATAAAAATGTGTCTTGAACAGGGCTTAGGAACCACCCGCTACCGGTGACAGGGATAAAACCACTGCAAATGTGGTTTGTGCCAATGCCGGACACAGTTCATCCTTAAAGGAAATTCCGTATAGTAACCACCGGTGGAAAATAAAGCGGGCAACAGGTAACAAATCAGGCGCCACACCCGTATTAAGTTCTGGTGGCTTGCCGGGTATACACTATCCTTCGTTGCAGCTTGCGGTAAACTATTTGTTTTTTAAAAAAAAGTGTTAATTTTACTTTATTAATGTTATAAACAGGAATTATCCTCAAAACCTTATACTTATGAAACAAAAAGCGTTTAAGTTTCTCCCACTCAATCTGATGATGGCTCTGGTTGTCCTGGTTTTGGTGCCGGGCTGTAACCTGGGAGGAGATAAAAATAAAGCCGACGAGTCTGAGGTGGAGTTGGATATGAGCCAACTGAATGAGGACTTGTTCCAGGATATTGGTGAGGTAAAGAAAATATTTTATTCTTTACCCTCTCCCCTTGAAACGGCAATGATGATCCGTTCAGCAGGCGCTGTATTCAATGAGGAACTCCTGAACTCGGTTGACAACTCAACAAACTACACCACCAACAAAAGTATGGCTCTGAACCTGGGAGTGTTTACCTGCGACCTCAGTTTTGCAAGTTTATACGATCAGACAGAGGCTTCTATAGATTATATGAATGCAGCAAAAAAAATGGCTGATGGTTTAGGTATTCTGGATGCCATTAATGATGAAACCATACAGGAACTTGAGGAAAATCTTAATAACAGGGACAAGATCATGGAGATCATTTCGGAAACCTTCATGAATTCGAGTTCCTATCTGCAGGAAAATGAGAGGGCTTCTGTAGCCGCTATTGTACTTGTTGGAGGATGGATGGAAGGCTTATTCCTGGCCACGCAAATGGTAGACGCGGATTCCATAGAGGATAACAGCCTTGTAAACCGGATCATGGATCAAAAACTTTCACTGGATATTGTATTGAAGCTTCTGGAAGAGAATGTTGATAACCAGGATGTCCGGGATATTCTTGCAGACGTAATGGATCTTAAAGAATCCTTCGATAAAGTTACGCTAACCACAACACAAATTGAAACCTCTCTGGATGAGGAAACCAACGTAACCACACTGAAGTCTAAAACCACTTCATCCCTGAATGCTGAAATTTTTATTGAATTGAAAGGAAAAATCGAAACCATACGGACTAAATACATCTCATAAATCAACCCTGTTATGAAAAGAATTATATACTTATTTATAATATCATCAATTTTTGTGCTGATTCCTCTTGCAAGTCAGGCCCAATGCAAAGGTTTTGCTAAAAAAGTATGCCGCCTCGAGTTGGTTCCTTATATCCACGATGGAAATTACCATGCTGCAATTCTAACCGAGGGTGAAGAAGCTGAGTTGTACAAAACATTCTATTCAGGTCAGGATTACAGAATTGCGATTTGTGGCACATCCGATTTGCCTGAAATCGAGTTCAGCATAATGGATGCAAAAAAAACAGTGCTCTATACGAATAAAAATAACGATTATAGCAGGGTTTGGGATTTTAAACTGGAGTCCAGCCAACAGCTTAAAATTGCAGTTAAGGTCCCTGTGAGGGAGGGAAGTCCTGATGAACCAATGAGCGGATGTGTAGCTATAATGTTTGGACTGAAAATAAAATAGTATTTAGTTGATAGTACATCCTGCAAGAGCCGGGCAATTTCGCCCGGCTCTTGTTGTTATGCCCTGGTTGCCCCATTGCTAAATAAAATGTAACTTTATCTCTGAAGCCTCGACTTCAAGAAGACCCCGGTATAAGAACTCTTAAAAGAAGCCACCCTTTCCGGCGTTCCTGCAACAACCAGTTTGCCACCCTTTTCACCCCCTTCAGGTCCAAGGTCGATGACCCAGTCAGCCGACTTTATGATCTCAAGATTGTGCTCAATGACGATGATGGAATGCCCGCGTTCAATAAGCGCCTGAAGTGCATCCAGAAGTTTCCTGATATCATGAAAATGCAATCCGGTAGTGGGTTCATCAAAAATAAACAAATGGTGCTTCATGTCACCCTCCCGGGATATGAATGATGCCAGTTTTACACGCTGACTCTCTCCACCACTGAGGGTTGAAGACGATTGTCCGAGCTTGATGTATCCCAATCCCACTTCAGAGAGGGGGCGCAGCTTTTTGAGAATCCTGCCTGAGTAAGCGTTCTCATTCCTGTTGAAAAACTCAATGGTTTCATCAACAGTTTGCTCAAGGAGGTCGTAAACATTCTTTCCGGCAAAGCTGACTTCCAGTATGTCATCCTTAAATCGCTTCCCTCCGCAGCTTTCACATACCAGTTCGACATCAGCCATAAATTGCATTTCCACTTTTATCATGCCCTCACCCTGACATTCCTCACATCTTCCGCCATCAATGTTAAAAGAAAAATGAGAGGCTTTGTAGTTGTTAAACACGGCCAGAGGCTGCTCAGAATAGAGTTTTCGTATTTCATCCCATGCTTTTAAATAGGTTACCGGATTGGAACGGCTCGATCTGCCAATGGGATTCTGATTGACATACTCCACCTGGTCAACCATACGGATGTCGCCCCGGAGGGTGTCGTAATCCCCTGTACCGGATCCGTAACCATGAATGAGCCTGGTCAAAGCCGGATACAGGAGATCCCCGATAAGAGTGGATTTTCCCGACCCGCTGACCCCGGTTATAACGGTAAGAACATTCAGGGGAAACTGCACCGTGAGGTTTTTCAGATTGTGTTCCCTGGCCCCGGTCAACTCAAGATAGTTGTTCCACTTTCTCCGGATGCCCGGGATCTCAATAGTTTCTTTTCCGGTAAGATACCTTGTTGTAAGACTTTTGTTGTCGGCGATCAGTTTCTTGAAGTCTCCCTGAAAAACGATCTCCCCTCCGAGCCTGCCCGCAAAAGGTCCTATGTCAATGATCTCATCAGCAGATCTGATAATGTCCTCGTCATGTTCCACTACCAAAACTGAGTTGCCCATGCCTTTTAAACCTTGTAAAACATTCACCAGCCGGAGGGTGTCGCGTGGGTGCAACCCAATGCTGGGCTCATCAAGTATATACAGGGATCCAACCAGACTGCTGCCAAGGGATGTGGCAAGATTTATCCGCTGTGATTCACCCCCCGATAAGGTTGATGACAACCGGTTTAGAGTCAGATAACCCAGTCCAACCTGCAACATGTATTCAAGCCGGGATTTTATCTCGGTGAGGATCCTTTCGGCCACTTCAGACTCGTAATCTGATAATCTCAGTTTTTCAAAGAAATGATGCAAATCCTGAACAGGCATTTCAACCAGGTCGGGTATTGCTTTTCGTGCAATCTTAACGTAAGAAGCCTCTTTTTTTAACCGTGTTCCTGAACATTCAGGACAGATGGTTTTTCCCCGGTATCTTGACAGCATGACCCTGTACTGAATTTTGTATTTTTTTTCTTCCAGGTAGTCAAAAAACCTGTTTAATCCCTTAAAATGACTGTTTCCGGACCAAAGAAGAGCTTTTTGAGCGCCGGATAGTTCAAAATAAGGTTTGTGTACCGGAAAATTAAATTTCGGAGCGTGAGTGATAAGCCGGTCCTTCCATTTACTCATTTTTTCACCTTTCCAGCAAACAATGACATCTTCATAAACAGACAGATTCTTGTTGGGAATGACCAGGTCCTCATCAATTCCCATTATTTTTCCATAACCCTCGCATTCAGGACAAGCTCCCAGTGGATTGTTAAAACTGAAGGTGTGAACAGTGGGTTCTTCAAATACAAGGCCATCTGCTTCAAATTTATTGGAAAAATGCTCCCGCAACGTTTTCCCGTTGCGAATTACCTCAACAAGGCATGTTCCTTTGCCAATACTGAAAGCCGTCTGGGCCGAATCGGCAATCCTGCTCTCATCATCATTTGTTACAGTGATGCGGTCCACAACTACATTCAGATTGGGAACAGACTGACGGCTTTCAGTATAATCAGTGATCTTAATGATCTTTCCGGCAGCCTCTATCCGTGTTAAACCCTGCCTGAGAAGTATCTCCAGGTAATCCTTCAGCAGGTATCCCTCAGGTATAAGCAGGGGCGACAGCAGCAGTACAGTGACGTCTTTTTGGCAGGAACTGATGAAATGAACGATGTCATCCACGGTATGCCGTTTCACTTTTTTGCCGGAAACAGGGGAGTATGTGTTCCCAATACGGGAGAAAAGGAGTTTTATGTAATCGTAGATCTCCGTTGTGGTTCCCACAGTTGATCTTGGATTGCGTGTATTCACCCTCTGTTCAATGGCAATGGCCGGTGGAATTCCATGGATGAAATCCACATCCGGTTTTTGCATCCTGCCAAGGAATTGACGGGCGTAGGAACTGAGGCTTTCAACATACCTTCTTTGTCCTTCAGCATAAATAGTGTCAAATGCCAGTGAGGACTTTCCTGATCCGGAAAGTCCGGTGATGACGATCAGCTTGTCCCTGGGGATACGGAGTTCAAAGTTCTTCAGGTTGTGAACGCGGGCTCCCTTAATGTGTATAAAATCCGATTCCTTAATACGGCTTCCGGGCATGGTCTTTGCACTGAATATGACAGGATGAAAAACAAAATATAACCGGGTTCAAATGTAATATATTTTGCTGTAACAGTTTTTTTCCGTTACTTAGTACTGTTAAATCAATCATCCACGATAACTTAAACACAGGAGGAACGCTTCTCGAAACATCTCTACCCTTGCATATTCTAAAAAAAGGAGGTGATCGTGGACTTGAAAAAAATGTCCGATCAGGAATTAATTCTTCAATTTCTGAACGGCAATGAAAAAGGGGTAGAGGAACTCATAAACCGGCACAAAGACAAGGTTTATACCTACATCCTCATCATTATTAAAGATCCGGTTCTGGCCGAAGATATATTTCAGGATACATTTGTGAAGATTGTGCAGTCTTTGACCAGTGGCCGGTATAAAGATTCAGGTAAATTCGTTTCCTGGGCCATAAGAATAGCCCATAACCTGATCATTGACCACTTCAGAAGAGAAAAACAATACAGTGAAGTGACCGGCGAGGCCTATGAAGCATTTGTTCTGAACTCGAAAAAACATGCGGTCGGGAATGTGGAAGACAAAATTATCCGTGAGCAAATTCTGACTGATGTCAGGGCTCTCATAGATGATCTTCCTGAGGAACAAAAAGAAGTGATCCTTCTCAGGCATTACGGAGGACTGAGCTTTAAAGATATTGCAGAACAAACCGGTGTGAGTATCAATACGGCGCTGGGCCGGATGCGGTACGCGCTGATAAACTTGCGTAAACTCATTAATGAGAAAAAACTCAGCCTCACAATCCGGTAGTTTTTCTGCCTTCATATACTAAGTTCTGTATTTGACCGTTCTTTAGGTAATTATAAACATTATTTATAGTGCCTATGGAGAAATTCTCTACCCTCTGTTTTAATGAAAAAATTTCATATCAGGAGATGTCCAGAGCGATGTATATGATTGATAACGAATCATTTGTAATAAACGCTGAGGTTTTTGAGATGCTCGGAAACCTGGATATTGAGGTTCCTGGTGACGTCCTGGATAAATTGCTTGAAAAGATCACCTGCATCCATCTCCAGAGAATGAATTGAAACTTCTGAGTAAACCGCTCCTGAGGCCGTCTCAAAAATGATATTGAGGCGGCCTTTCGTGCGTGAAAATCATAAAGTATAGCCCCATAATCATAACAATTGGCAAGACCTGCGAGGTTTTGAAAACCTTTGAGTATTTCATTCCTGACGCAGCAAAGCGAAGATCAGGAATCCAGGATATTTAGCTGATAGTCAACCGGATCGTTGCTTGCCGGTCTCCGGCGGCCAAAGCCTCTGGCATACTCATCCTGACTGAGGAACAGTCCCCGGGTGCAACGAGGGAGAGGGCTGTTCTGAAATTTATCGGAAAAAAATTGTAAATATGAAATTAAAATAGTATCATTGTAATATCAAAATAATATAAATATCTAATTATGAAAAACGAAAAAGTATTTATTCCTGTATCGGGATATCTGGTAGTCGTCATGGACTTTCTGGTATTGGCTGCGGTGATCTTCAGTATTATGGTAGCGAATCCCTTCCTGATCATTGCATCATTGTTATTGTTTATCTTCCTGACCATTGGTTTTACGGTGGTGAATCCAAATGAATCCTGTGTCTGTATATTGTTCGGCGCTTACAGGGGAACCATTAAGCAAAATGGCTTTTTCTGGGTCAATTCTTTTTTTGTAAGAAAAAAAATATCACTTCGTGCCAGGAACTTTGATAGTGACCCGATTAAGGTGAATGACAAAATCGGGAATCCCATAATGATTGGTTTGGTGTTGGTTTGGAAAGTTGATAATACCTTTAAAGCTGCGTTCGAAGTCGATGCGTTTGAACATTTTGTGGTGGTGCAGAGTGAAGCGGCTTTAAGAAAACTGGCCGGTATATATCCTTATGATAATTTTGAAGATCACGATGCAGTGATGACCCTGCGTTCGGGAGGGGAGGAGGTGAACCACGAGCTTGAAAAGGAGATCAGGGAGCGGCTTGAGATCGCTGGAATTCACGTTATTGAAGCCCGTATTAATTACATTGCCTATGCTTCTGAAATTGCCCAGGCCATGCTGAAGCGGCAACAGGCAGCAGCTATCGTTTCTGCCAGATTTAAAATTGTTGAAGGAGCCGTCAGTATGGTAGAGATGGCCCTGGAGCAGTTGGCTGATAAAGAAATTATTGATATGGATGATGAGAAAAAAGCCTCGATGGTCAGCAATCTCATGGTAGTACTCTGCAGCGATAAAGATGCGGCGCCTGTAGTTAATACCGGTACTTTACATCATTAGAAATGGCAAATAAGAGACCTTTTGTACTGAGACTGGATCCTTCAACTCATGAAGCACTTGAAAAATGGGCTGCCGATGAATTCAGGAGTCTGAACGGACAGATTGAGTGGATACTGGACCAGGCCTTAAAAAAGGCGGCCAGAAACCCCAGATCAGGGAAGAAGAAATAGCATCTCATTATCATGGATAAGCAGAAAGGTTTTACAGGTTTTTTAGGCTGAATATCTGGCATACTGTAATGGCTGCCGTTTCAGTGCGAAACCTTGCATTTCCGAGGCTCACCTCACGTGCATTATTACTTTTGGCAAGCCCGATCTCCTCTTCCGTAAAGTCACCCTCCGGGCCAATGAGCACCAGGCTGTTCTCACCGGGCTGAATGACCTTAAATAAATGCTGTGATTGTCTGGCGCTGCAGTGTGCGATGTACAGATTGCCGTTCTGATGCAATTCAATGAATTCCCTGAATTGTTGAATCCCGTTCAGTTCCGGAAGGTAAGCCCGGCCCGACTGTTTCATGGCTGTTTCCAGTATCTTTCGCGACCTGTCCATTTTAACTGATTTTCTTTCAGACCGGGCGCAGAGCAGCGGGGTGATCCGGTCGATACCGATTTCAGTTGCCTTTTCGAGAAACCACTCAAAACGGTCTGCACTTTTTACCGGAGCAATGGCAATGTGCAATTGGTAGGGCCTCCTGTTGTATTCGAGGCACTCCCGGATGATCCGTACCCTGCATTGCTTTGGGTCGGGTACTGTTATTTCCGCAATGGCATGCCTTCCTTTGCCATCTGTCAGTTGGATGGTTTGGCCCACCCCCAACCGAAGCACCCTGATGCAATGATGCGAAGCACCGGGATCCAGAACGGAGGTTTTGTCAGACAGTCCGGGAATGTAAAAGACCTGCACGTTTAAG
>CAYOFK010000084.1:0-7835 GCA_964403185.1 uncultured Rikenellaceae bacterium
GAACACTACATCGATATCACCGGCATGGATCGTTTTTTCGGAGCGCTGAGGTGGACCCGTGAACTGCGTGAAACCATCATAAAGAATACAGGGCTTCCCATATCTTTTGGATTATCTGTAAACAAGACCGTATCAAAAATTGCTGCCGGTGAAGCCAAACCCAATGGAACTCTGGAAATTCCCGGTGCAGATGTCCGGTTTTTCCTGTCTCCGCTTTCCATCAGTAAGATCCCTATGATCGGTAATAAAACCCACCGGCTTTTACGTTCCATGGGTATTGCCACCATACACACCCTGAGCCAGATCCCCCCGGAAATGATGGAGCGGCTCATGGGAAAAAATGGCAGGGTTATCTGGGAAAAAGCCAATGGCATTGATCGTACGCCGGTGATCAGTTACCACAAACAAAAATCGATGAGTTCAGAAAGAACATTTGACAGGGATACCACCGACCTGATTACATTGAATCAGACACTGGTAACCATGGTGGAAAAAATCGCTTTTGAACTGCGAAGCAAACAAAAACTCACCTCCTGTGTAACCGTAAAGATCCGCTATTCAAATTTCGACACACACAGCCTGCAAAAACGCATTCCCTACACATCTTTCGATCATGTACTCATTGCCATTGCAAAAGAATTGTTTAAGAGATTATATACCCGGAGGATGCTTATACGGCTTATTGGTGTAAGGATCAGTCACCTTGTACAGGGGGTTCCACAACTGAACCTCTTTGAAGATACACCTGAAATGGTGAATCTGTACCTGGCCATGGACGGCATCAGAAAACGCTACGGGAAATATGCCCTGAAAAGGGCTGTTGGCATTGAGAGTCCGGAGAGATGAGAGGAGGTTTGGAAGGAAGGTGCCGGGCGCTATGTTGCGAAGTAAACCTTCCAGAGTCCGACCGAAGGGAGGTCCTGGAAGTGTTGAGAAAGAAGGTTGAGTTTGCCTGACCATTTAGGCCGGGGGGATCTGGGAATTCAGAAAAACCCCACTGGACCAAACTAAAACCTGCGTCATGCAATCTGCAACCACCTTCCAGTTGTCAGGAACCAGGAACTAAAAACTAAAAACCAGGAACTAGATTTTATGCACCTGACAACCCATTCATATTACAGTTTGCGCTATGGAACAATGGCGCCGGAAACCCTCGTCGAAGAAGCCGGTAAAGTGGGTGTCCGGGCCCTGGGGCTTACAGACATAAATACCTCAATGGGCATCCCTGATTTTGTTAAAGCATGCCACAAACATGGCATCCATCCCATTGCAGGAATCGAATTCAGGGACGGGAACCAACACCTGTTTACAGGCATTGCAAAAAACAATGAAGGATTCAGGGAACTCAATGAATTCCTGAGCCGGTGCAACCTGAATGGCACAACCATACCTCCTGTTGCCCCGGAATTCGGACATGTACATATAATCTATCCGTTTGCCATCCGTCCGCAGGGAAAGCTCAATGCACATGAATACATCGGAATACGGCCCGGAGAATTGCGTAAACTGCTTTCTTCAGAATTCAGCGCAAACCACACAAAACTCATTGCGGTTCAGCCTGTAAGCTTTCTGAACCAGGAGGCCTATCAATTGCACCGGCACCTCAGGGCCATTGATCACAACATTTTGCTCACTCAGTTACACCCCTCCCACCTGGCAGAAAATGACGAACTGCTCTATTCCCCGGACCGGTTGTACAAACTCTACGCACGTTATCCAACAATCATACGAAATACAGAGCGCATCATCGAATCCTCATCCATTGACTTGAACCAGGACCAGTGTAAGAATAAAAAAACTTTTACAGGAGACCCTTATGATGACAAACTGCTGCTCGAAAAACTTACATCTGACGGTCTCAAATACCGATATGGAACCGGGAACAAAGAGGCCATCCGCCGGGTGGAACACGAACTTGAAATCATCCACCGCATGGAATTTTCATCATATTTTCTCATCACCTGGGATATTATACGCTATTCCATGTCCCGGGGGTTTTATCATGTTGGACGGGGCAGTGGTGCCAACTCTATTGTGGCTTATTGCCTGCGGATCACTGATGTGGACCCCATTGAACTGGATCTGTACTTTGAGCGTTTTATCAACCCAAACCGGACCAGTCCGCCTGATTTTGATATCGACTATTCATGGAAGGAAAGAAACGAGGTGCTGGATTACATTTTTAAGCGCTACGGACGCCGGCATACTGCATTGCTGGGCGCCACTTCAACCTTCAAAGGCAAATCAATTATCCGGGAGTTGGGAAAGGTGTATGGCTTGCCAAAGCCGGAGATTGATGCCCTGATCAGCCACCCCGAAGCCGATACAAACCGGAATGAAATTACCGACCGCATTTTTAGAATTGGATTCCTTATGGCCGGTTTCCCTAATCTCAGAAGCATCCACGCAGGCGGTGTGCTGATCTCAGAACGTCCCATCACCTGCTATACGGCCCTGGACCTCCCGCCAAAAGGGCTTCAGACCACCCAGTGGGATATGTATGTGGCCGAAGCTATTGGTTTTGAAAAATTCGACATACTCAGTCAGAGAGGCATTGGCCACATCAGGGAAGCAGTAGATATTATCCGGCAAAACAGGAACCTCTCTGTGAATGTACATGCCATTCAGGATTTCAAAAAGGATAAAAAGCTTAAAAATTTATTACGCACCGGCGAAACTACCGGCTGCTTCTATATCGAAAGTCCGGCCATGCGCGGTTTGCTCAGGAAGTTGTGTTGCAATGATTATACCGGCCTGGTTGCAGCCAGTTCCATCATCCGTCCAGGTGTAGCCCGCTCGGGTATGATGCGGGAATACATCCACAGATACCACCATCCCGGAGACTTTAAGTACCTGCATCCGGTCATGAAGGAACAATTGCAGGAAACTTTTGGCGTCATGGTCTATCAGGAAGATGTGCTGAAGGTTTGCCACCATTTTGCCGGCCTTGGACTGGCCGAAGCTGATGTGCTGCGCCGTGCCATGAGTGGTAAATACCGGTCGAAGAAAGAGCTTCAACGCATTGTTGAAAAATTTTTCAGAAACTGTGCTGAGAAAGGGTATCCCGATACGCTTACAAAGGAGGTCTGGCGGCAAATCGAATCCTTTGCCGGTTATTCATTCTCCAAGGCACACTCTGCCTCTTATGCCGTTGAGAGCTTCCAAAGTCTCTTCCTGAAAACCCACTTCCCCCTCGAGTTTATGGTTGCGGTAATCAATAATTTTGGCGGTTTCTACCGCACCTGGGTATATGTGAATGAAGCCAGAAAATACGGCGCTGAAATAGAGCTTCCAAGTATCAATCACAGCGAAATAAAAACAAGCATCAGAGGCCATACTGTATATCTGGGGTTTATTCACATTCAGAATCTCGCGCATAATGTGGTACAGAAAATACTTTCAGAACGGAAGCTTGGCGGTGCATTCAAGAACCTGGAAGATTTTATTAAAAGGGTTCATGCCGGGATGGAACAACTGATCCTGCTCATCCGTATCAATGCATTCCGGTTTACCGGGCAATCAAAAAAAGAATTGCTCTGGCACGCACACCTCCTGATGAATCCCTCAGCAAAAAAGAAAACCGGTTCACTGCCCCTTTTTCATTTACCTGCTAAAGAATTTCAGTTACCACCCCTTATTCATGATGCCATTGAAGACGCTTTTGATGAAATAGAACTGATCGGGTTTCCCGTCACCTGCTCCTGGTTCGACCTGCTTCAGACAAAATTCAGGGGCAACATCCCGGCACGCGACCTGAATAAACATGCCGGCAAAAAAGTCAAAATGGTCGGACAACTGGTGGCTGTTAAATACATTCATACCAAAAACAGGGAATGGATGCATTTTGGGGCATTCCATGATGTAAAAGGAGATTTTTTCGATACGGTACATTTTCCGCAAAGTCTCAAAAAATATCCTTTCAGGGGAAGCGGTTTATACCTGATTCAGGGCACCATCGTGGAAGAGTTTGGATTCAGCAGCATTGAAGTGGAAAAACTGGCTAAATTACCCATAGTAAAAAATCCGGGATATGAATAACCGGGGCACGAAACGGTGGAAAGCCAATGACTGCCACCCAGGCGGAAATGCCGGGGGTATGGAAACACTCACAAACCGGGGGTATGAGTTGAACATCCTCCTTTGATCAAAACAGCTTATTGCGGTATATTGAACTGTCTGAAAGTTCCTTCATTTTCCTGAAACCGTTAATCCACAGAAATATAATGAATGGGATAAGCACTAGTAAAAGCGCATAGAACTGTGCCATCAGGCAGAAATTATAAAAACCATGGAACGCAACCGGAACAAACCAGGCCAGAAAGAGATAGCGCTTCTTTTTATGGCTGTAGAATTTGGCCAGGCCAAGATAATACCCCATGGTCACTCCAAATAAGGCATGAGCAGGAACCGCAGTAACGGCCCGGATAACACCGGTTTCAAATCCTCCATCCAGAACATACATAATGTTTTCAACACCTGCAAATCCCAGTGAAATATACACGGCATAAACGATTCCGTCGAATTTTTCATTAAAAAAACTCTTGCCCCAAATGAATAATACGAATGCGAGATACTTGAAACTTTCTTCTGTAAATCCGGCGATCACAAAGGCTGTATACGCTGCCGAAGAGATTTGATTCTGTGGTGTGAAAAGTTCCAGAAAACGCTCAATGGCAATAACCGGTACTATAATGATAATACCGAGCAACAGGGCCCTTGCCAACATCCGCCAGGGTTCCTTTTCATATTTATCACGATAGTAAACATAGATGATGATGGTGATGACCGGAGCCAGGGATATCAGGAGAAGATCCATATGCGAGAAGCATCCTTATGTTTAGTGCCAAGGACCCCACGGATCCGGACGATATCCAAATGGCCTGGCTGGCTGATAAAGGTATGGATTAAAACCCCGGTCGAACCTGATTTGAGCACCTATTTGAATGTTATTACTGATACGGTAATGGAACGACATGGAATAACTTTCGAAGCCATAACCGGAAGGTCTGAACCCTGTTCTGTCTGGCGTTTGATCTATGCTTTTCATCACACTGCCTGAAATTACCAGATCTTCAGACAACTTATAATCAGCCTGACCGTAAACCAGAAAGTCAACCCATGAATTGGGATAACCGGTATCGCGGACCAGTTTATCCGGGAATTTCGAAATAGTACTGTGACTCATGATGACGCCTGCACGAACATGCAGACGGTCAGATATCCGGTAATTCAGTTCAGGAGCGATCCAGGATTGAAAACCACTGCCAAAATATCTGCTTGAAGAAAAGGAGGTGCCAATACTGATGTTATACCGTATCGGAGCCAGACCGGAGGTATTTCTGTCAGATCTTATTATAGAATCATGGTAATATTTATCAGGTGCTGGTGCCGGTGTATAAAATGCCTCCGGGTGATGATAGATGCCCTGGCCAAAAGCACTGAGGCTCAGAAATATTAAAACCAGTCCTGTTATCGTTTCTTTCTTCATACAATCCATCGTGTACAAAAATAACAAATCTGAGCATTAAATGCAAGGTTCAGTTATAGTTTCAACTGAAATAAGGAAATCTAAATCTTTGATTATTAGGTTAGAAGATTTTTCGAATGATTTTAAAATGACCCTTCTCCTGATTTATTGAACAGCCCCTCCGTCTTGAGCAGCATTTGAGGAAACAGATCCCGATTTTTCAAAGGGATGCTGATGAAACCCGTGACACCTTCAGGACACCCTTGATCTTCATCAATCTTCGAATCAACTTATCCAGGTGGTCCTTATCCAGCACCTTCAGCCTCAACTCACTATCGAAGGTCCCTTCACCAGCTGAGTAGTTTACTGATTGAATACTGACCCGTTGTCCCTGAGTGACCAACTCTGATATCCTGTTCACCATCCCTGCTTCATCAAGTCCCGAGATTTTAATAACAGTGTCAAGCATGGCCGCATCTGAAGAATGGGTCCACTTTAGCCGGATGACCCTGTATGGATATCTCGTCAATAATTGTTTCGCATTGGGACAATCCATGAGGTGTACTTTTACGCCTTCAGTAATGGTGACGAAACCGAATATTTTATCACCAATAATAGGATTGCAGCATTTTGCCAGTTTATAATCAATATTGTCAACTTCATCCTGTATCAATAATAAATCCTTATGGGTTCTCGTTTTACCGGCCTGAACCATGGGTTCACCCGGAGTTAATACCACCGGATTTTTCTCACTTCCATGTATCAGCAATTCTTTGATCCCACTCAGAACGATCTTTTCTTCACTGATCAAATAATAAAGATCCTGAGCATATTTGAGTTTGTACTCCTTCAGAAGTTTCTTAACATTATCGTCATTGAATGCGATTTTCCAGTTTCGCATTCTCCGCTTTAACATTTCCTTCCCAATCTCAGCAGCCTTCAGTTTCTCCTGATTCAGAGATTGTTTAATGCCGGACCTGGCTTTTGAGGTCACCACAAAGTGCAACCAATCCTGTTTTGGTTTCTGGTTTTTTGATGTGGTGATTTCCACAAGGTCGCCATTATCCAAAACCTGTTTCAGGGTTGCATTCTTCTGATTTACTTTACCGCCGGCACATTTCAAACCCACTTCCGAATGGATCTCAAAAGCAAAATCCAATAATGTGGCTCCCTTTGGAAGCCTCTTTAAGTCGCCCTTCGGTGTAAATACAAAAATCTCATCCGAATACAGGTTTAATTTTACCTGATCAACGAATTCCGGTGTTTCTGTTTCCGGTCCCTCCAGTATCTCCCGCATTTTCCCCAACCATTCATCAAGGATCTTATCCTTCCCGGCTTCTTTATACAGATAATGTGCCGCCAAACCCTTTTCAGCAATTTCATTCATGCGTTCGGTGCGTACCTGTACTTCAACCCACCGGCCCCTGGGGCTGGCTACAGTGATATGCAATGATTCATATCCGTTTGATTTCGGAATGGATATCCAGTCCCTCAATCTCTGAGGGTTTGGCGTGTAAAGGTCGGTTACAATAGAATAGACATGCCAGCACAAAGCTCTCTCTTTCTGCTTTTCAGCCTTCAGAATGATCCGGATTGCAAAGAGGTCGTAAACTTCTTCAAAATCAATATTCTGGCGCTTCATTTTTGACCAGATGGAATGGATTGATTTTAACCGGCCCTTTATTTCAAAATCCAGGTTTTCTTTATCAAGCTGCTCCTTTAATGGTTTAATGAAATCTCTGATGAAGCGGTTCCTTGCACCGGTGGTAATTTTTATTTTCCTCAATACCTCATCATACTGCTCCGGCTCAAGATATTTCATTGAAAGATCTTCAAGTTCCGATTTAATATTATACAAACCCAGCCTGTGGGCCAGGGAAGCATATAAATAACCCGACTCTCCTGCAATCATGACCTGTGCTTCCTGGTCGGCATTCTCCAGGTAGCGCATGACTACCAGTCGCTCAGCGATCTTAATTAACAGCACCTGCACATCACCGGCCATGGTGAGAATTAATTTCCTGAAAGACTCTGTTTGAAGGTTTGTTTTACTGGTATTTATTTCGGAAATACGTGATAAACTTTCCAGAATTTCAGCGATTTCCTGCCCAAATATCGGAACGATTTCCTCTATAGTCAGGTCCGCTTCTTTAATAAGGTCATAGAGCAAGGCTCCTATTATGGAGTCTTTACCCAGGCCCAATTCCCGTGCAACAATACGGGCTACAAAAATAGTATAAACAACAAAAGGCAGACCTGTGATCTGTTCCCTTCGACCCGCACCAGTACGAATTGCAATATTCAAAGCCTGCCTTATCTGCTTCAGATCAGAGGGAGATACATAATTGTAGCAATCACGGATCAGCCC
>CAYOFK010000084.1:7935-13389 GCA_964403185.1 uncultured Rikenellaceae bacterium
ATGACAGAATATTTTGCATAGGTATAATCCGCATGTATGGTAACCACGGTCATTTTTAACCGGGCCCCTATAGATGTCCTGAGCCCGCTGATGTTTTCAATCCTGATTTCGGGAATGGTCTCTATATCACCATCCGTAATTGAAGGGTTCAGGGGATCCAGTATTGGATTATAGCCAGGAATGGGAATTTTTCCATCAATGACGATCTTTGTTGTGGATCCGCTGTATCCAATGCTGCCATAAACATTAATAACCGGTAAGGTTGTGGAAACGATCAGGCTCAGGTTATATCCTGAGGTCTCAACAAGAATCTGCTGATTATTAAAATCCGCTGATGTATATGACAAATTAGGATCAATGGTCCAGATATTTTCATAATCGTATGGATTATAGCTGAATCCAATATCACTGTTTAATTTTGTATAGCCACCAAAAACTGAAATGTCCACCGGGGCTACTTTTAAACCTTTAATATGCTGTGCTATGCTGTGTTTCAGTCCAACACCCCACAGACCAATCCTGGATTGTGTGGAAGGAATTTTCACTTTTGGCATAAAACGGCCAACTATTTCCGTCCCCTTGGGAAGGCCCACTCCTGCCTGAATCATGGGAGCTGGCAGCACATGCACACTTGAACCCGGAGGTGAAGGGAAGGAAGCTATGGTCACATCAGTCTGTCCTCCCGTACTGTATTCCAGCAATGGTCCGTTGTTTGTTTTTCCCGCAACGGTCGGGCCAATAGGATCAGGATCCATCACCTGCAGGTTCCGGAAGTTCAGTTGTGAAAGATCAAAACTTCTGTCAGATTCAGGAATTATCGAAGCGCTAACGGTAAAAGTAATGTCAAACCCGCCTAATTTATGTGGTTTGGCAGTGTTGAACCACCCTCCGTTCAGATCGGTTCCGAAGGCATTCACCCATGGTGTTACATAAGGTGTAAAAAGTTCAATGCCGTCCTCGATCCCTCCATCAAAAAAGTTAAAATCATCAAATTGCGCACGCACCGGAGTTATTGTTATACATAATAAAACCAGTGAAAATCCCAAAGTTTTCTTAAAAATATGCATCTTCATGTTCAGTAATTATTAGGTTAAATAATGAGTTCAATAAGTAATCATACGAAAAAAATGCAAAAATGTTAATGAACAAACCACCTTTTATGAATATTTGATTCATTGTAAAAACGTAATAATCTCACTGATTAATATGTAATTTTATAAGAACTAATCATTTTTGAAGAATATGACAACAAATATTCCATTGGCAGAACGAATGCGACCCAAATCCCTTGACGGTTTTCTGGGCCAGTCACACCTTGTTGGAAGGTCCTCCATTTTGAGAAAAAGCATCGAATCCGGAAACATTCCATCCTTTATCCTATGGGGCCCTCCCGGAGTAGGAAAGACCACCCTGGCCAGGATTATTGCACACCAACTGGATCGGCCCTTTTACAGTCTCAGTGCGGTACATTCCGGTGTTAAGGATGTAAGAGAATCCATTGAGAAAGCCAGGAAACAACAATTTTTTGATGCCCCTAATCCCATATTATTTATTGACGAAATTCACAGATTCAGTAAATCACAGCAGGATTCCTTACTGGGTGCGGTTGAGAAAGGCACCATTACCCTGATTGGAGCAACCACTGAAAATCCGTCTTTTGAAGTCATCTCACCCCTCCTGTCCAGATGTCAGGTTTATGTTCTTAAACACCTGGATAAAAAGGACCTTGAAACCTTGATAAAAAAGGCATTGAATGAGGATGCATACCTTAAAAAAGTGCGCATAACCATAAAAGAAAACGAGGCCATACTTCGATATTCAGGAGGAGATGCCAGAAAGCTGTTCAACATACTGGAACTGGTTTTCAATTCTGAGTTTAAAGAGGATGCGAAAAAAATTATCATTACAAATGAATTGGTGAAATCGAGAATCCAGGAAAATATAGCCTTATATGACAAGGATGGGGAACAGCATTATGATATCATTTCGGCCTTTATAAAATCAGTCAGGGGTAGCGATCCCAATGCGGCAGTTTACTGGCTTGCCCGGATGGTAGAGGGTGGTGAAGACCTGGAGTTTATTGCCAGACGCCTGGTTATCCTGGCCGCTGAAGATATCGGATTGGCCAACCCAAATGCCCTGTTGCTGGCAACAAACTGCTTTAACGCCGTTCGTCTTATCGGCTGGCCGGAATCCAGGATCATCCTCTCTGAGGCCACCATCTACCTTGCATCAGGTCCCAAAAGCAATTCAGCATACCAGGCCATAAATAAAGCGCAGGATCTGGTCAGGAAAACCGGCGACCAACCCGTTCCCCTTCACCTGCGCAATGCACCCACCAAGTTAATGAATGATATTGGGTATGGCAGGGACTATAAATACGCCCACAACTTCAAGGACCATTTCACCAGCCTGGAATTTCTCCCGGAAAACCTTTCCGGTAAAAAACTGTATGATCCACAAGACAATACCAGGGAAGCAGAGTTCCGTGAACGTTTAAAACAGCTCTGGAAAGATAAATACGATTATTGAAATCCTCTCCCGGGGGGGCACTAACAGCGCAGTGTGATTGGATCCCGCCAACGGTGGGAGACGGGGGATTTATTTCACAACACTGCCAGGATGCCGGCAAACCGGTACGCTGGCAGGTTTCCTTAATTTCGCCTGATGCAATATTACAACGCTTTTTTCTAATTTTACCATAGGATTAGCGGGGTAACAAATTAAATCGGTAGCTGTCCCTGTTTTAAATATCTTTTAACAGAAGGTTTTGACTGGAATTATGTATGAGTTTGCGGAAACTTTCAATAATCCCGTTTATTTTATCATAGGAGTCATCTGAGGCGGTCCCGATCTTAAATTCCCCATGGTCATCCAGGCGCTGAAGGACCAGGCTCACTGAAACCTGATGTATGTCAATAGCCGGCTGATACCTGCGCTCCTTGGGATTGTCGGAATAGAGTTCTGAAAGTATTTTAGTTTCAACCATTTCGTATATGACTTCACGTACCAGGCGAACCGGCAGTGCCAGTTGACCCGACATTTCTGTAGCCGTACAGGGAGGTTTGCCTTCTTCAAAATTCTTCACAATGAGCCTTGCGATCATCAGGGATAAAATCCGTTTCCTGTGCTGGCTCAGGTTCTGTAATTTAAAATCCAATTCATACTTGTTGACATTCTGATTGGCAAATGCAATCTGGGCTCCAAGGAGTACAATGAGCCAACTGATCTGCAGCCAGATCATGAAGAGCGGCAATGCAGCAAAACTGCCATAAATGGCATTGTACCTGCTGATACCAATCTGGAAATGAATGTAGCCCCATTGTGACAACTGAAACAGCGATCCGGCAATGATGCCTCCAACCAGGGCATGCTTAAACTTCACTTTGGTATTGGGCATGGCAATAATGATCACAATAAACAGTATCCAAATCAATATATATGGACTGAGATTCAGGAGAAATTTGAAATTTCTAATGACCGGATAAATGGCGGCATATTTCTCAAACTCGCTGGAAATAAATACTGTAACACTGCTGGAAAGCAGGATGAATACAGGGGCAATAAGCATCACAGCAAAATAATCTGTAAACTTCCGGACAAAGGGGCGTGATTTCCGGATCTGCCAGATGCTGTTCATGGCACCTTCAATATTGCCCAATACACTCATAACCGACCAGAATAAAATTACCAGGCCAATACCGGCCACCAGGCCTCCCCTGGCATTCTCAAGCATTCTCTCGGCAAAATCAATGATCCAGGTTACTACCTCCTCATGTCCCTGCAGACTTTTCACCAGTTCTGCCTCGAGCCGTCCCTGGAAACCAAAACCCTTGGAAATTCCAAAGATCATAGCCACAACAGGCACTACTGAAAGCAAGGAATAAAAGGTTAGGGCTGACGCCCGCATCTGCACTTTCTCTTCGGTAAAACCCTTTACTGAAATGGCAATGATCTTCACCTGTCTGATCAGGAACAAATGCAGCCGTGGCCTGTTGTCACTGGGCTGTTTCCATACCTCGGTAGTGACAAAATTGAATCCTTTTTCTAACCAGTTAATGATCTTTTTCACGAACAAATATTTTAGTTATCGTATGCGATGGTTTAGTTAACAGATTATAAGACAGATTTAATCCTGCAACGATGAAATGATTATCCTCCGGTTCTGCAAATATACGGCTTCCATCCTTAAATATCCATTTCTATAAAACCAATTACAGACTTTCTGCAGATCGGCTTTGAAAGTCGATCAGGTTTCAAAGAAACCTTCAACCCGTTCATAACTATGGCGACAATCAGATTACAATTGATATGATATTTTAATCTGAAGTATTAATTTTAGGAATTCAATAAAGGCAAGAATTTGAAAGCAGACATTCTGGAGTTTACTGAAGGAGCAGAATCGGCCACCGGCTACACGGTGATCATTGATGTTCTCAGGGCATTCTCTGTAGCTTGTTACCTTTTCGACAAGGGCATCTGTAATTTAAAGGTGGTTGAACATGTTGAACAGGCCTTTCATCTTAAAGATCAGGAACCGGACCTGGTTCTCGTAGGGGAGCGCAATGAACGGAAAGTGCCGGGTTTTCATTATGGCAATTCACCTTCGGAGATAGCTCATGCCTCCCTGACCGGAAAAAATGTTGTTCTTACAACTTCTGCCGGCACCCTCGGACTGGCCAGGTCTGTCCATGCCGGCACGGTGGTCACAGGCAGTTTTGTCAATGCACTGGCCATTGCAAATCATATCAAAAAGGTCAAGCCGGAACGTGTTTCACTGGTGGCTATGGGATTCCGTGCCGTCTCCACTGCAGATGAGGACCTCCTGTGTGCCCGGTACATAAAAAACACACTGGAAAATGTCAGATCCGACTTTCCTGCCATGAAGGAAACCATACGCAGGGGAACCGGCCGGCGTTTTTTTGATCCGGCCAATTCCGGTCATTCCCCACCTGAGGACTTTGAACTTTGCATGGATTTAAACCGTTTTCCGTTCGTTCTGCAGGCAACTCGCCTTGATGATCATTTTGCGATAAATATAATTGATAGTTAATTATGAAACTGAAGACCGCATGATTTTGTTTTAAGACACCCGGCAACTGGATAAAGATTATTCACCGATACCATTGATCATGAAACACATTTCAGCTCCTGCGCTGCTTCTGGACGAATCAAAATGCAGAAGGAACATTCGTGCCATGACTTCGAAAATGAAGCAACACGGCCTGTTGTTCAGGCCCCATTTCAAAACGCACCAATCCAGAGCCATTGGCTGCTGGTTCAGGGAAGAAGGGGTGGAAGCCATTTCCGTATCCTCGGTGAAAATGGCCGAATATTTTGCGCAGGACGGGTGGAAAAAGATCACCATTGCCTTTCCGGTAAACATCAGGCAGCTTGACCGGTTAGCCGGCTTGAGCAGAACCGTGCAACTGGATGTTCTTATTTCCGACAAGG
>CAYOFK010000085.1:0-7336 GCA_964403185.1 uncultured Rikenellaceae bacterium
TTTTCGCTGCGTTCCCCGGGAACTTGCAAAAAGCCGTTTCCTGCTAATATGATTACGGGGCACGAATGCTAAATTGTTTTACTTCGCTTTAAATTTAAAAAAAATGCCACTTACGGAGCATTTTCCCAAATTCCCCTTTTTGTATTCAGGGAGTACAGAATACCTTTTCGTGGCTGCTAACTCTTCTGCTTTTACTGCATGTCAGTTTTATGCATAACTTTTTTCCTTTTACAGTTTTTATCAGTTTAGTAACTTCCCACTGCCTGCCATTTTTTTGCGGAAAAAAGATGCATGATACCGGCCCGGGTTCCTGTTAGAGACTGACAAAATGTGTGCTAAACTAATTAAGTATCAAATTTACAGCATGATATAGTTAGATTCCCACTCCTGTTTGTTGCGGAAATTGTTCGGAATTGATACATACTACGTGCGTTTATGAGCATATCAATGCAATAAATAACATCCCTTTTCAACGGCCGGTAAACAGGTTTTTCATAACTTTATGTAACCTCAGCCCGGCGTCATGAAAGAAGTATTTTTACAGTTCCTGTGGAAGTGGCAATTGTTAGGTGATACGGCAATGCGCACAACCGAAAATAAAAAGGTTAAGATCACTCATCCTGGCGAGTTGAATACGGACGCCGGACCTGATTTTTTAAATGCAAAGATTGAGATTGACAAGGTCCTTTGGGCCGGAAATGTGGAGATTCATCACAAAGCTTCTGACTGGTATGCGCACAAGCATCATGAAGATCCGTCCTATAAAAATGTGATCCTTCATGTAGTTCTGGACCCGGACAGGGAGGTGCTGACCATGGATGGCAGAAAAGTTGCAGCCATGGAAATGGAACCGGACACTTCTGCATGGTTGAACTACGAACAGCTTATAACCAGTAAACACTGGCTGGCATGCAAAAGGCAACTTCACAGGCTGGATCAGTTTAGTATTAAGTTCTGGCTTGGTAAAGTGCTGGTGGAGCGGCTTGAAAAAAAAACCTCCTTTTTCCTGGAGATCCTGTCACATACAAAAAATGACTGGACCGAAACTTTTTATCAGGGCCTGGCCCGGAGTTTTGGGTTTAAGGTGAATGCTTTGCCTTTTGAAATGCTGGCCCGGTCGTTGCCGTTCAAAAACCTTCAACAACTAAAAGGAAACCATTTTCAAATTGAAGCCATCATCTTCGGACAATCAGGACTCCTGGATATGCAACTGTTCGGAGATGATTATTATGAGAAGTTGAAAAAGGAGTACAGGCACTTAAAAAGAAAATATTCCCTGAAACCCTTGGCAGGCCATTTGTGGAAGTTTATGAGATTGCGGCCACAGAATTTCCCTACCATCCGCCTGGCACAGTTTGCCTCCCTGATAAATCAGACAGATAACCTCTTTTCAACAATCCTCGAAACCAGGCATGTTAAGAAGTTTATGGAGCTTTTTGAAATCAATGCATCGTCCTATTGGCATGATCATTATCAATTCAATAAAATGTCAAAAACCAGTGATAAAACTCTTGGAAAAGATTCAAGATATTCCATCATCATAAACACTGTGGTCCCTTTTCTGTTTCTTTATGGAAAGCTTAAGAACCAGGAGGAATTAAGAACCAGGGCAATTGAATTATTGGAGGAGCTTCCTCCGGAAAAAAATTCACTTTTGACGTCTTGGGATGCGGCCGGCGTGCATTCTGACAGTGCCTTTTACAGCCAGGCCCTGATCCATCTTTCATCCAAATATTGTAAGAAAAAGAACTGCCTGGAATGCGAAATCGGCAACCGTATTATTTCATATAACGCATGACAGGCAAAGAGTTGATTAAAGGGACAGAAACCTGTTTTCAGCACCCAAACTTTTTCATGGTTTTATTGATTAATTTAAAAAAACAATTAACTTTGCAGCTCTTTAAAAATCAGGCATATTAAAAAAATACACTCACAGAATTATGTATTTAACCGGAGAAAAGAAAAAGGAGATATTTAAGAAGCATGGAAAATCTGACACGGATACAGGTTCCCCTGAAAGCCAGATTGCTTTATTTACAACCAGAATTGAACATCTAACCAGCCACCTCAAGGAAAATAACAAAGATTATAGTACTCAGATGGCTCTGTTAAAATTGGTTGGGAAAAGAAGAAGCCTGCTGAATTATCTTAAAAAGAAAGACATAGAAAGATACAGGGCTATTATTAAAGCCTTGAAATTAAGGAAATAACTAAAAGAAGGCAATTATTCCAATTGCCTTTTTTCTTGAAACAACTAGAGAACAGAAGATGAACAAAGTAATAGAAAAACATATTGATTTGGGTGACGGGCGGTCCGTTACCATTGAAACCGGAAAACTTGCAAAACAGGCTGATGGGTCTGTTGTGGTAACCATGGGAAGGACCATGTTACTGGCCACTGTTGTATCAGCCAGAGAAGGTAAAGAAAATGTTGATTTCATGCCACTTTCTGTTGATTATAAAGAAAAATATGCATCCCTGGGCAGATTCCCGGGCGGGTTTATGAAAAGAGAAGCCCGGCCGTCCGATTATGAGGTTCTGATATCCCGTCTCGTTGACAGGGTCTTGCGACCATTATTCCCGGATGACTATCACTCTGAAACCTTTGTGAATATCAATCTCATATCTGCAGATAAAAATATCATTCCTGATGCCCTGGCAGGCCTGGCAGCTTCAGCAGCCTTGTCTGTTTCCGATGTCCCCTTTAACGGCCCCATTTCGGAGGTCAGAGTGGCAAGAGTAAATGGGTCGTTCATGATCAATCCCACTTTTACGGAACTGGAAAAAGCAGATATTGACCTGATCGTTGGAGCCACAATTGATAATGTTATGATGGTGGAAGGTGAAATGCTTGAGGTTTCTGAAGCCGATATGCTGGAAGCAGTCAAATTTGCACATGAAGCAATTAAGGTGCAATGCCAGACACAGATAGATCTGGCTGCAGAGTTGAAAATAGAAAAACGTGCATGTGAACCGGAGAACAAAGACGAAGATCTGAAAGAAAAGGTTTATAAGGAAACCTATGATAAAGTTTACAGCGTTGCAAAATCATTTATTAAAAATAAACACGAGCGCAGTGAAGCCTTTAGAGCTATAAAAGAAGAGTTTCTGGCTCAGTATACTGAAGAAGATGAGGTGGATGAACAGCTGGCAGGGAACTATTTCCATGACGTTCATAAAGATGCCGTTCGTGCCCTGATCCTTAATGAGAGCGTACGTCTGGATGGCAGAAAGACAGATGAAATACGAACCATATCAAGTGAGGTGGATTACCTCCCGGCAGCTCATGGTTCCGCTTTATTTACAAGAGGAGAAACCCAGTCACTTACTACAGTGACCCTGGGAACAAAACTCGATGAGAAGATCATTGATGAAGTGTTACACCGGGGAACACAAAAGTTTGTCCTGCATTATAATTTCCCCGCCTTCTCAACAGGTGATGCACGGCCTAACAGAGGTTTAAGCAGGAGGGAAGTCGGCCATGGGAATCTTGCACACAGAGCCTTGAAAAATATGATACCTGCGGGCACAGATAATCCCTATGCCATCAGAGTCGTTTCAGATGTCCTCGAATCAAACGGTTCGTCTTCTATGGCCACTGTCTGTGCAGGCACACTCGCGTTGATGGACACAGGCATTAACATTTCAGAGCCGGTGTCGGGGATTGCCATGGGCTTAATCGCTGATAAGGAAAGCGGAAAATATGCCATCCTCTCGGATATTCTGGGTGATGAAGATCATCTTGGAGATATGGACTTTAAAGTTGCCGGTACAAAAAACGGGATCACCGCCACGCAAATGGACATAAAAGTCGATGGCTTATCCTATGAGATACTTGCGGAAGCATTGGACCAGGCCAGGAAGGGACGGTTACACATTTTAGATAAGATGCTCGAAACCTTGCCGGAACCCAGACCTGAGTTGAAGCCTCATACCCCGCGAATTGTTCAGATAACCATTCCCAAAGATCTGATCGGTGCCCTGATTGGTCCGGGAGGTAAGGTCATCCAGGAAATTCAGAGTGAAACAGAAACCACCATTGTTGTTGAAGAGATTGACAGCCTTGGCGTGGTTGATGTATTTGCAGATAATGAAAAAGCCATTAACAGAGCCCTGGAAATGATAAACCAGATTGTTGAAGTTCCTGAAGTTGGAACAGTATATAAGGGGACTGTCAAAGGCATCACTACTTTTGGTGCTTTTATTGAAATTCTTCCGGGACGTGAAGGCCTCCTGCACATCTCAGAGATCGAATGGAGAAGATTGAAAAGTGTTGACGAAGTGCTTAAAGAAGGCCAGGAAGTAGAGGTGAAACTTATTGAGATTGATGAAAAAACAAATAAATTGAGACTTTCCCGGAAAGCTCTCCTGCCAAGACCTCAACAAAATTAATTTCCTCCCCCCGGAACCTGTCCGGGGATTATTTTCTTTCTCCATTTTCGCCCTGGAAGAAAGACTCGTTCGCACCAAAATCGTACCATGCGTCTGACAACTCGTCGGACGATTAAGGGCATTTGCTTAGCAAATGGCTCTGTAGATCGACTTCAAAGTCGATCAGGGGCTGTCTCAAAAGTCAGATTACATATCATTCCCTCGCAAGAGGGAATCCAGGATATCTGCCTGGAAGTCAAATGAATCCCCGATCCCCACCTGCCGGTCGGGCACGGCTGGCAGTGTCGGAAACAGAAATCATAAATCCTTACACCATAATCGCAACACTTTCAGGTTACACAGGGTTCGACAAGAATAAGTGAGATAATTAGTGCTTTTTTCTTAACTTATGTCCAATTTCTGACATGATATCGGTTTATGGAATCCTCTGACTGGATCAAAGAAATAGTAAGTGTTTTCTCACTGAAAACACTTACTCCTGTTCAAATAAGATCTGTTCGTCCGGACAGGCTTGTTAAGATGGCCAGGCGAATTGAATCCTTTGAAAGGTCATGCCCTCAGTGCAGAGACCATAAAAAGGAGTTGAATCAGACGCTGGTTCCTTTTAAGGAGAATTCTGAATTGACTGATGAAGCACTGCATGCCTATCTGAACATGTTCAGAAATCTGCTGGATCATCTGAAAACGGAACATAAACTCGTTTATCCCGGACATTATGCAGCCTTATACACCCTGCCCGGGATGGTTCTGGGTGCCGCCTTTTGGTTGTCTCTCAGGTGGATCTATAATGAAATCTCTGTAATAAACCTGCCTCTGAAAATGGGATTATTGGTCAGTCTGTTTATTGGGCTGGCCATCGGAAGATATTTAGGACATATTAAAGATAAAAAATATATTCAGGCAGATAAGAAATTGTATTAACTTAAAATCTTGATCATGAAACGTTTAGGCATTTATTTTCCATTACTTGCAGGCTTGCTTCTCTGGGGATGCCAGCACTCAGGGTTTCAGTATCCGGTCTCAGATAAGGTAGACCAGGAAGATGATTATTTTGGAACCAGTGTTTCTGATCCATACAGATGGCTCGAGGATGATAATTCTGAAGAAACAGCCGCATGGGTGACCGCTCAGAATAAAGTTACTTTCGACTACCTTGAGGGACTTCCATTCAGAGGCCGGATACGGGACAGGTTGACAGAGATCTGGAATTATGAAAAACTGTCCACACCATGGAAGGAAGGAGGCTGTTATTTTTTTACTAAAAATGATGGTTTGCAAAACCAGAATGTCTATTATATGATGAAAGATCTTGAGTCGGAACCGGAATTATTGATTGATCCGAACCTGTTGTCGGAAGACGGAACCGCTGCCTTGAATGTTTTTTCGGTATCCAATGATGGAAAGTATCTTGGTTATGGAATATCCAGAGGGGGATCCGACTGGAGAGAGCTGTATGTTAAGAACCTGGAAACAGGGGAAGACCTTGACGATCATTTATTGTGGGCGAAGTTCAGTGGAATTTCCTGGTTCAGGAATGGTTTTTTTTACAGCCGGTATCCTGAACCTGACACAGGTGATGAATTAAAGGGAGAAAACAGGTTCAATAAAGTGTATTATCATGAAGTGGGGACCAAACAATCTGAAGATGTGCTCATCTATGAAGATCCCAAACATCCTGACTGGAGTTTCACGGTCGGTGTCTCAAGCGATGAGAATTTCATGTTCCTGATGGTGCTGGAATCTACAAGTGGAAATGCCCTCTATATTAAACCGGCAAATTTAAGCAGTACCGGCTGGATTAAATTGGCAGATAATTTTGAAAAGGATTATTTTCCACTGGAATACCGTGATGGTACCATGTATTTGATGACCAATGATGAGGCGCCTAAATACAAACTGGTGAGTGTGGATGTCCATAACCCTCAAAAAGAAAACTGGAGAGATCTCATTCCCGGGAAAGAAGATCAGGTTCTGGAATGGGCCAGCTTTGGCGGAAATAAAATATTTGCAGGGTATTTAAAAGACGCCGGCAGTAAGGTTGAACTCTATGATCTTCAGGGAAATTATCAGTATAACCTGGAGCTGCCTGCCATCGGCAGCGTGGGAGGGTTCAATATGGAGTGGGACGATAATGAAGTGTTTTATTCTTTTACTTCATTTACCTACCCTTCCGTGATCTATAAATACAATATCGAAAATAATACGTACCAAACATACTGGAAACCTGATATTGACTTTGATGGAAATAAGTATGAAACCCGGCAGGTTTTTTATGATTCCAGGGATGGTACAAAAGTACCCATGTTCATTGTGCATAAAAAAGATCTGGAATTGAATGGGAAAAATCCCACACTTTTATACGGCTATGGAGGATTTAATATCAGCCTGACACCTTACTTCAGCGTCAGTAGGGTGGCCTGGCTTGAGGATGGAGGCATATTTGCAATGGCCAACTTGCGTGGCGGGGGTGAGTATGGAGAAGAGTGGCACCTGGCAGGTACAAAACTGAACAAACAAAATGTCTTTGATGATTTTATTTATGCGGCGAAATATTTGATTTCTGAAAAATACACCTCTCCCGGGAAACTGGCAATCCAGGGGGCCTCAAATGGCGGCTTGTTGGTTGGGGCAGTAACCAATCAGGAACCTGAATTGTTTAAAGTGGCCATTCCTGAAGTGGGGGTGATGGATATGCTCAGATATCATAAATTCACCATTGGCTACTACTGGGCCTCGGATTTTGGAACCAGTGAAGACAGTGAGCAGATGTTTGAATACCTGTATAATTACTCCCCCCTTCACACCATAAGGGAAGGCTTAAATTATCCGGCCGTGCTTGTAACCACAGCCGATCATGACGACAGGGTGGTGCCTGCTCATTCTTTTAAATATATGGCAACCTTGCAGGAAAAATACACCGGTCCGAATCCGGTGATGATCAGGA
>CAYOFK010000085.1:7436-12977 GCA_964403185.1 uncultured Rikenellaceae bacterium
TATATGGCAACCTTGCAGGAAAAATACACCGGTCCGAATCCGGTGATGATCAGGATTGAAACAAAAGCAGGCCATGGTGGCGGCATGCCAACCTCAAAGCTTATTGGGAAAATTGCCGACATATATTCTTTTATTTATAAAAACCTGGGGATGAAACCCTCAAAATAGACCATCTTATATTCCAAAGCATGTTGCAGCCTGGCAACAGAGCACACTTTATACATCAACGGTTTGAATAAACAACTGAAATATCTCGTAATTGAAGGAAATATAGGAGTCGGTAAAACCTCCCTGGCAACAAAAATAGCACAGGAGTATAATGCCAAACTGGTGCTGGAACAATTTGCTGACAATCCATTCCTGCCCGGATTTTATAAGGACCCTGACAGATACTCATTTCCTCTGGAGCTTTCATTTCTTGCCGGGCGGTATCAACAACTCAGGAAAGAAATGGACCACCCGGGACTGTTTCACCCGTTTATGATCTCCGATTATTACTTTATGAAATCGCTCATCTTTGCAGGTACTACCCTGAAGGATGACGAATACAAACTGTACCGGCAATTATTTATGATCATATACGAATCCCTGCCAAAACCCGGCCTTTATGTGTATTTGCATGTGAATGCACCAAAATTACTTGAAAATATTGCCTTACGGGGAAGGCCCTATGAACAAAACATTCAGCAAAGCTATCTGGAAGATATTCAAAAAGGGTATTTTGATTTTTTCAGACAAAATCCCAAAATAAAATACCTGGTGCTGGATGTAAATGAACTGGATTTTGTGAAAGAGGAAAGCGATTATCAACAAGTTAAAGAGGCCATATTCAAAAAAGACTATAAAATGGGGGTAAATAGAGTGATCATACACAAGCAATAATTTGAGAGAATTGTTTTTTTTTAATTTAAAACATAGTAGATTTGTAGCAATGAACCCGAAATCAGTATTTTAAAACACACATAACCATTTTACCATGAAACATTTTAAAACTTTAGCATCAATTGTTCTTGCAGTTATCGTTCTAAGTAGCTGTAACAGTATTGACAAGATGAGCAAAGACCACGGTAATGTAAGCTATAAGGTTGTGCCAGAAGTGCTTGAGGCACATGGCGGTGAAGTAGCTGTTGCCATCACCGGCACGTTCCCGGAAAAATATTTTCACAAAAAAGCCACTGTGGAAGTAACTCCGGTGCTTGTCTATGAAGGCGGAGAAACACCCCTGACACCTGTGGTAATGCAAGGTGAGGACGTGCTTGAGAACAATAAGAAGATCAGTTATGCAGGAGGGAATTTCAGTTATAATGACGTGGTTCCCTATAAAGAAGAAATGAAAAAATCGGAACTGGTCTTAAGAGTGGCAGCATCTATGAAAGGAAAATCAGTGAATTTTGATGAAGTGAAACTTGCTGATGGTGTTATTGCCACCTCAACCTATGTCTGGGAGAAGCCTGAACCCATTCTTATGCCGGATCACTTCAAAAGAATAACCACAGATTCCAAAATGGCAGACATCATGTACCTGATCAACCGGGCCAATATCCGTGGATCAGAACTTAAATCTGAAGATATTAATACTCTGAAAGATTTCCTGAAAAAGGTTGAAGCCGCCGAACGTGTTGAGTTTGCAGGCTCTGAAGTTTCGGCTTATGCCTCTCCGGACGGCCCATACGACTTCAATGATGATCTGTCAAAGAAAAGAGCCGAGTCTGCCGGAAGATTCTTCGAAAGAGAATTATCAAGGGCCAAAGTTGAGGCCGCCAAAACCGAAGGATTTGTACAGACCAAAACCACAGCCGAAGACTGGGAAGGTTTTAAAGAACTGATGGAAGCTTCTGAAATACAAGATAAAGCCCTGATTCTTCGTGTGCTTTCAATGTACTCGGATCCTGCAGTCAGGGAAAAAGAGATCAAAAACCTTTCTGCAGCCTACCTGGTGTTGGCAGACGAGATACTGCCAAAACTCAGAAGATCAAAAATCACTGTTAATGTAAATAAGATTGGATATACAGATGAAGAAATTAAAGGATTCATTAATTCTGATCCTGATACCCTGAATCTGGAAGAAACCCTGTATGCCGCCAGCCTTTTTGAGGGAAATGAAGACAAACTCAAGATATATAAACTGGCGCTCGAAAAACATCCTAAGTGTGTAAGAGCTGCAAGTAACATTGGGTTCGTACAGATGCATATGGGAGACTTTGAAGATGCCAGGGCCTCTTTTGAGCATGCACAAACACTGTATGACCATGATGCAGTGAAAACAAACCTGGGTTATGCCAGCTTGCTTACAGGTGATAACAACAAGGCCAGGGAATACTTTACATCAGTTAAGAAACCCGGTCAGGAAGTTAATGACGGACTGGGAATTATTGCCGTTAAGGAAGGTAAATACCAGGATGCAGTGAACTACTTCGGTACCTCTCCTTCCTATAATGGCGCACTGGCCAAATTACTGAACGATGATGCTCAGGGTGCCAAGGGAATGCTGGACCAGTTAGATGATGATTCCGGCTGGGTTCATTACCTGAAAGCCATTGTTGGCGTGCAGGTTGAAAACGAAGATTACTTTTTCAACAACCTGAGGTCTGCTTGTGAAAAACAAGCCAAACTTAAAGAAATGGCCAAAAAAGATCTTGAATTTGCAGCGTACTTCGAAAACGATAGTTTTAAATCCATCGTCAACTAAGAACATTTCTCAGAGATACTGATTCAGGCGGTTCACCTTTGAGCCGCCTGTTTTTTTGTGAACAGGTCCCAAAGTACAATGCCTGCGCTTACTGAAATATTGAAAGAATGCTTTGTCCCATACTGGGGGATTTCAATAATCACATCACTCAGATCAATAATCTGCTGTTGGACCCCTTTTATCTCGTGCCCGAAAACAATGGCATAGCGGACAGTGCTTACCGGTTGAAAATCCTGTAGCGACTGCGATGCCTCCGCCTGCTCAACAGAGATGATAGTATATCCCTTTTCTTTTAATTCTGATACAGCTTCCACTGTGTGCTCAAAGTACTTCCAGTCAACCGATTCAGTAGCTCCAAGAGCCGTCTTTTGTATATCGCGATGAGGAGGGGTTGCCGTAATGCCGCAAAGATAAATACCCTCCACAAGAAAGGCATCAGCCGTTCTGAATACAGAACCCACATTGTTCAAACTGCGAACATTATCCAGGACCAGCAGTATGGGAAGTTTATGGGCCTTTTTAAATTCATCCACGGATTTACGATCAAGTTCAGAATTCTTTAATTTCCTCATTTCCGTGTAAATTTATGAAAATGAATTCTTTTCCTGGCAAAGGAATCTGATCTTGTGCATGCTTTTATTTGAAATCCTATTGAAAAAATTTACTTTTATGCTTTAATTCAAATTAGAAAATAATGAACATTCACGAATACCAGGGCAAAAAAATCCTTGCAGATTTTGGGGTTCGGATCCAGGAAGGCATGGTTGCCAGCACACCTGAAAAAGCTGTGGAAGCCGCAAAAGAACTTCAGAAAAAAACAGGAACACAAATATGGGTCATCAAAGCCCAGATCCATGCAGGCGGCCGCGGTAAGGGTGGGGGTGTGAAACTGGCAAAATCCCTGGAAGAGGTTAAAGAGCGTACTAAAAAGATGCTGGGAATGACCCTGGTAACACGCCAGACAGGCCCTGAAGGAAAACTCGTCAATAAAGTACTGGTGACGGAGGATGTTTATTATCCCGGGGATGAGGAACACGAGGAATACTATATGAGCGTCCTTTTGAACAGGGAGTCAGGACGGAATACCATCATGTACTCTACTGAAGGTGGCGTGGATATTGAGTCGGTTGCAGAAAATACCCCCGAGCTGATCTTCAGGGAAGAAATCGATCCGAAAGTGGGAATGATGCCCTTTCAGGCCAGAAGAATAGCATTTAACCTTGGCTTGAAAGGAGAGGCCTTTAAAGAAATGGTGAGATTTGTAAGTGCCTTATATACCGCCTACGAAAAAACCGATAGCTCTTTATTTGAGATCAATCCCGTGCTGAAAACTTCCGACGGAAAAATCCTGGCAGTGGATTGCAAAGTGAACCTTGATGACAATGCCCTGTTCAGACACAAAGATTTCCTTGAGTTACGGGATCTCTCTGAAGAAGATCCGGCAGAGGTGGAAGCTTCGAAAAACGACCTTAATTTCATCAAGCTGGATGGAAATGTCGGATGTATGGTAAATGGGGCCGGACTGGCTATGGCCACCATGGACATTATCAAACTGTCGGGCGGAGATCCGGCCAACTTCCTGGATGTAGGAGGTACTGCCAACGCCGAGACAGTGGAAGCAGGATTCAGGATCATCCTTAAAGACCCCCGTGTGAAGGCCATACTTATCAATATTTTCGGAGGCATTGTCCGTTGCGACCGGGTTGCTCAGGGTGTGGTTGATGCCTATAATACTATCGGGGATATCAAGGTTCCGGTGATTGTCAGACTGCAGGGTACCAATGCAGAGGAAGGCAAAAAACTCATTGACGATTCCGGCCTTAAAGTGTATTCTGCCATCACCCTCCAGGAAGCTGCCAACCAGGTAAAAGAACTGGTGTAGAAAAAAAATAGGGACAGCTACCTGTTTTTATTGTTTATGCCATTGTTAAATCAAAATATACAACTAAATAGGTAGCTGTCGCTATTTTCTTTTTATTTTCTTACAACCAGACAGGAAGCCATGATGTCATGCAAGGCTTGTTTCTTTTCAGTGAGCCCTGCCAATATGTATCCGATCATCATGATCATTCCGGAAATGATCTTCCCGAAATACCGGCCGGAAGCCCTGCCAAAGGAAATCATGTTTCCTTCCATGTCCGTAACTTTCAGGCTCAGGGCCATTTTTCCCAGGGTGCCCTGGTTTTTTGAGGATTCCATGAGTGCATAATACAACCATCCGGCAGAAAAAGTTACCAGGATGATGCCGAATATTGAACCAAAAATCCCGGCAATTCCGGGTACAATGGACTCTAAGTTATCTTCTGCTTCCGCAATGCGGAATCCGGAAAATACAATGCCGCCGATAAAGGGCAGGGAAAGAATGAATCCTGCAAAACCCAGGATCAGGTCATCAATGATGTATGCTACAAAACGAAGCCAGAATCCGGCATACATCACTTCTTTTGGAGGTTCAGGTGTTAATGTTTCCATATCATGTAAACTTTGGTGGTTTCATAAAGGTAGAAAAAATACTTGGAATGAAACTTCCGGCTTTTGGAAGGCCGTCCGGTGTTCATGTGTTCGTAACCCGAACTGTGAGTCGGGTCACGAAACCATTTATTTGTGCTGGACCGGAAATTCTTTTTCGGATAATATGCTTATTTTTGTTTTATATGCTGCTACTGGAAGTAGAATAATATGTTGGGAACATTAGGAGCAAAAAATGGTAAGAAGAATTAATTTATTGATGGTAAACATTATGAGGCAGTGACTCCTTCCATATCTATTAAGTCTAAACCAACAGCCTGGTCTCATGTTGTATAACGTCAAATAATCCTGGACAGATCTATTGATAAAGTTAAGAGATACTT
>CAYOFK010000086.1:0-12908 GCA_964403185.1 uncultured Rikenellaceae bacterium
ACAGTGTAGGAGAATTGGTAGGCTCCAGGGGATGGATCCTGATCCGGCTGTTTTGCTCCCTGAAATATCTGCCCAGCCCCATGACGGTTCCGCCGGTTCCAACACCGGCCACGCAGGCTTGTGGGGTCATATCCCGGTACCTTAACTGCCACCAGATCTCAGGTCCCGTTGTGGAGTAATGGGCGTCACTGTTATCATTGTTTGAAAATTGGCGTGGCAGGAATACTTTCGGGTCTTTGCGGGCCATTTCCTCTGACATCTCAATACTCCCAAGGAATCCGCCCTCTTCTTTTGTTACCAAACGGATATCGGCACCAAAACTCCCGATCAGGGTGATGCGTTCCTTACTCATCCAGTCAGGCATAAAAATAGTTACCTTATGTCCCAGCGCCCGTCCGATTGCAGAAAAGGAAATGCCGGTATTGCCACTGGTAGCCTCAACGATCCTGTCGCCCGGCTTCAGTTTTCCGGATTGATGTGCCTGGCTGATAATGTGAAAAGCCATGCGGTCTTTTATACTTCCCGTCATATTCAGGTTCTCTGCCTTGGCATAAAGCACCCGGTCTTCACCCCTGAAGGTAAAGTGAATGGCAAGGAGGGGCGTGTTTCCAATCAGATTGGAAAGTCCGAGTATCCTCATTTTTTCATTTTCATCCTGCCTCATTTATACGCGATGGATTTAATTGTCAGGAACCAATAGACGAAAGTCAGATTTTTTTTCCAGAAGCGAAAACAAATCTGCTATAAAACATACCCGGGAAGGAAAAGTGGAGGAGGGGGCGAGGGGGTATAAAAATTTGTACAAGAGCAATGTAGATCGACTTTGCAAGTCGATTGTGGTCTGCAAGGCCGCTGATCATAGGCGACTTTTCCAAAGCTCCAAAGGAATGCCTCTGGGAAAATGCCTTCCATCCGGAGAAATCATTTTCATCCTGTTCATTATACAGACCAGAGGAACCATATTATAAGGAAGAATTATTCCGAAAGTATCCGATACAATTCAAGATTCAGATAGTTTCTATTTATTGTTTAGCTGGATTCAACCCTGGTTCGGGAAGCTGGGCCATCCTATGGTGTCGGTCGGCTGAAAATGTTTCCACCGAGTTTGTTTGTTTGTTTCGGAACACCTGGTTATCTGTCTGTATCGTATTTGTCCACGGAGTACAAACGTATCTGTTTTTTTTTCTCTGAGGGTTATTGCAGGCAACGGTTCTGTATAAGCGTAGTGCGGGTTTTGGAGCGATTAACCGTCCACCGGCACGAAGGTTTGATAATACATCTTGTGCCTCATCGCAGCTAAACACGACAGGTAAAAGTTTCCCGATTCTTGCATGTTTAAGATCAAAATCATTCAACAATCAGCTTAAGCCACCTATAGCATTTTTTAAAAGATCGTTAACTGCGTCCGCCGAAGCCCTGGCGCAGGAAGATCAAATATTCCACTATTCCACATACAGGACCAAACCCTTAAGATACTCTCCTTCAGGGTGGTAAATATTTACAGGATGATCAAGGGCTTGGTGTAGCTGGTGCAGTATCCTTACTTTTCTTCCGGAAGTGGCGGCAGCAACAAATACTGATTTTCTGAAATTCTCTTTACTCACTGCCTGGGAGCATGAAAAACTGAACAGAAGCCCGCCGGGCCGGATGATCCTCAAAGCTTTTAAGTTTAGCCTTTTGTATCCCTGTAAGGCCTGGGGGAGTACATTCTGGTGCTTGGCAAATGCGGGAGGATCAAGAATGATCAGATCGTAATTACCGGCCGGTTGTTCAAGAAAATCAAAAGCATCGGTCATAAAGGACCTGTGTATCCTGCAGTCAGGTTCATTCAGAAGTACGTTCTGATCGGCCAATGCAACAGCACTGTTTGAACTATCCACAGTGTGTACCAGGGCAGCCCCTCCCTTAAGGGCATAGACAGAAAAGCCGCCGGTATAACCAAACATATTCAGAACATTCCGGCCCTTTGAATACCCGCCTGCAAGAAGGCGATTCTCACGTTGATCAATAAAAAACCCTGTTTTTTGTCCTTTCTCCCAATCCACTTTAAACAGGTGGCCATTCTCTTTAATGGTTCCGAAATCCTTTGGTTTAACCAGCCAGCCATCCTGATCCCGGATACCGGCTTTAAACGGAAGGGTTTTTCCACTCTTGCAATAGACCCCCCTGAGGCGTTGCCCCAATACATTGGAGACCGCTTCAATAATCATATCCCGGGCCAGGTACATCCCAACAGAATGGAACTGAAGCACCAATACCCCATCATAATAATCTGCGATCATTCCCGGCAGATCATCGCCTTCGGCATGGATCAACCTGTAAACATTTGTATCTTCCCGGTCAACCAGGCCCATGGATTTCCGGTACTCAAAAGCAGATGAGATCCGGCTGGTCCAGAATTCCAGGTCGGGAATGGTCTTCCGGAATGAAAGTATCCTGACGGCAATGGATCCGGGCTGAAAGTGTCCCAGAGCAAGGAACCCGTTTTTATTATCAAAGACTTCAACCAGGTCTCCCTCCAGAGGCTGCCCGTACATTTTTTTTATCGCCCCTGAAAAGACCCAGGGATGTTTACGTTTCAGGGACTGATCCTTCCCTGATTTAAGGATGATCCGCTTTATTTCCTTCAATTCTATTGTTATTCAAATGGTTATATATCTCCAAACAGGCCCATGCATCAATGCAGGCATACCGGATCTGCTTTTCTGTCAGCACCGGTTGGTCCCAGTTTGACAGTTGTTGTGATTTGGAAATTTTCACACCCAGAATGATGGCCGCAATTTTCCTGAGTCCGTTATCCTGAATGTGGAAGGCATCGGTGTAGTTTGCCAGGTCAATAAAACCTCCGGGGGTAAAGTCCCTGTATTCCTGCAGGCCGATCAGGTCATCTCTGGTGGCTACCCCAACCTTTTTTATGGTGCGGTCTTCGAAAATACGTACAAGCTCTTCGGGCAGGCCCATCCTTTTAAGTCTGAAAAGCCATACAATTCCGGGCGCCGCAAGCTGGAGCAATGCGATGCTGTTTTTACGTCCTTTTTTAAATGAGGGTCTCGATTCGGTATCAAATCCGAGAACCTTATACTGTCTTATCTGGTGACACAGTTCCGGAACAGCCCCGGGATCTTCAACAAGCACAACGGTTTCCTCAAAAACCGCCTGAGGAAGTGCATTCACCGCATCCTGGGGGATTGAATTAGGATACAGATGTTCTTCAAAAGCCGGATTGGAGTGATCTGTTCCCATTATTACGTATTTTGAAACGGTTTTGTCCAGGTTAATTTCTGGTTCTCACTATATTTTATCTTATCATTATCGATCAGGAACCGGATGACTTTCAGAACCTTCTCCTCCGCCATTCCGGATTTCACGACCAGGGTCTCCAGTGGGATGGCCTCCTTTTTCAGTGTGTCCTTAATCTGATCCAGAATGAGGTCGAACTCATACGCACTCATATCCAATTCGTTTCTTTTGGTACACACGTCACACTGGCCGCATCTCAGGGATTCATGATCGCCAAAATATTCCAGGAGAAACTGACTTCTGCATTTTGCCTGAGAAGTTGCATACTGCCAGATCCTGTCTTGTCTGAGTATGAATCCTTCTTTTCTTTTGACATAATTTTCATGTGATATGATGAGGTTTTTTTTATCAAGCCGTTCTTCCGTAAAAATCAGGTAGGGAGATTTTTTTTGTGGAATGAATTGAATGATCTTGAGGGAACTAAGTTTCTCAAGATACTGTTTAACAACCTCTTCTGAGATCTTTGCTTTTCTTGCAAGGAAAGATTCATTAATATTCACATATTCTGTAAACACCCCAGTATAGGATCTCAGAAGAAGCTTTATGAAACCATCAAAAGACTTGTTTGCTACCTGGAACCTGTACAATCCGTCACGCTCAATCAAAAAATGGACTCTGGAAGGATTCTTGATTTCCTCGGTCAGTTCTATATAGCCTTCCCGCTCAAGTGTTTTCAGGCTGTTATAAACCACCAGAAGATTCATTTTATACCGGGAGCTGAAATCTGCAATGTTAAAATCAAAGACCATATTCTTCCCTCCCCCCACCGGGATCTGAAAGTAATTCCCCAGGGCTTCATAAATATTCTTTATAGCTTTCAGTTCCGGGAATTTAACAAGCACCCGTTTATCCATCCGTGAACGGTCAGACCGGTTAATAAGGAGTATGGACTCTGCAGGCTTGTCATCCCGGCCGGCACGTCCCGACTCCTGGAAGTAAGACTCAACCGAATCCGGGATATCATAGTGTGCAACCAACCGGACATCTGCTTTATCTATGCCCATTCCAAAGGCATTGGTTGCAACAATGATCCTGTATTTCCCTGCCATCCAGTCCTCCTGCCGGGATTCCCGCACATGGTAATCGAGTCCTGCATGATAGTAAGTAGCTGAAATCTTTTGTCTGGCCAGTTCCTCAGCCACTTCACGCGCATGCTTCCGGGTGCGGACATACACAATGCCAGAGCCCCTGATCCCTGCAACCAGTCTGGTGAGTTGCTTAAGTTTATCCTCAATATCCAGAACCTTGTAGATCAGATTCTTTCTTTCAAAACTGGTCCTGAGAACATGCTTGCTCCTGAATCCGAGTTTTTCCTGGATATCATCCAGAATATCCTCAGTAGCTGTTGCGGTCAATGCAAGTATGGGCACTTCAGGATGAAGGTCACGAAGCCCGGCAATTTTAAGGTAGGAGGGCCTGAAATCATAGCCCCATTGAGAAATGCAATGGGCTTCATCCACAGTGATCAGGTTCACATTCATCTTGGCCGCCCTGATCCGGAATAACTCTGTAGAGATTCTTTCGGGTGAAACATACAGGAATTTGTAATCTCCGTAAATACAATTGTCCAGTGTAATATCAATTTCCGACCGGGACATTCCGGAATATACGGCTGCCGCCTTAATATCCTTTCCCTTCAGGTTTTCCACCTGGTCTTTCATAAGTGATATCAGGGGAGTAACCACAATGCAAATACCATCTTTGGCAAGAGATGGAATCTGGAAGGTAACGGATTTGCCTCCGCCGGTCGGCATCAGGCCAAGTGTATCTTTTTCAGCAGATACCGATTTAATGATATCTTCCTGCAGGGGCCGGAATTTCGGATGACCCCAGTAACGCATAAGTATTTGCTGATATAAATCCACCTGAATCCCTGTTACAAAACTGATTGGATATGAAGGGCAATGACAACTTTCTATTAATACGGAATACGGGAATGCCGGATGCTTTTCCGAACAAATAAAAAGCTCTGAACCCATCCTGCATCCGCGTTTTTTTTGTAATTTGCGCCACTTAAAATTAACTAAATTTTACTATAATGTCATTTCAGTCAGATAAAATACTCACCGATGGAATCACATTTGATGACGTCCTTTTAGTCCCCTCATACTCAGATGTTTTGCCAAGAGATGTAGATATAAGCACCTACTTTACCCGGAATATCAGACTGAATACGCCCATTGTTTCGGCGGCAATGGATACCGTTACTGAAGCAGCCCTGGCCATTGCTATCGCCCGTGAGGGGGGCATTGGGGTTATTCATAAGAACATGAGCATTACAAGCCAGGTACATGAGGTTAAGAAAGTGAAGCGGGCCGAAAATGTCATGATATTTGATCCAATCACCATCAGGGCAGATGCCAGTGTTCAGGATGCCATGAACCTGATGGAAGAATATAAGATCGGGGGCATTCCGGTGGTTCGCGATGAAGGCATCCTGATCGGTATTGTAACCAACAGGGATCTCCGGTTTGAACGGGAAGGGGGCAAACCCATCAGGGAAGTGATGACCCAGGACAATTTGGTTACAGCTTCCGAAGATACAGATCTTTCCAAGGCTGCCGGCATCCTCAAGAATCACAAAATTGAGAAATTACCCATTGTGGACGATAAGGATCACCTGATCGGACTGATTACCTATAAGGACATCACCAAAGCAAAGGACCGCCCCAATTCGTGTAAGGATGAAAAAGGAAGACTGAGGGTTGCCGCAGGTGTTGGCATTGCTTCAAACACTATGGAACGGGTTGAGGCTTTGGTGAAGGCCGGTGTTGATGCCATTGTTATAGACACGGCCCATGGCCACGCAAAAGGGGTGATCGACATGGCCGGAGTGGTAAAACAGGCCTTCCCGGATATAGACCTTGTAGTTGGAAATGTTGGAACGGTTGAAGGTGGCAAAGCCCTGGTAGATACCGGTGCTGATGCGGTAAAAGTGGGTATAGGACCAGGTTCCATTTGCACCACCAGGATCATTGCAGGAGTTGGGGTGCCGCAGTTAACCGCCATATTTGAGGTTGCAAAAGGCCTCAAAGGAAGTAGTGTTCCCATTATTGCAGATGGTGGCATACGTTACTCCGGGGATATTGTAAAAGCATTAGCTGCCGGGGCCGATACCGTAATGGCCGGATCATTGTTTGCAGGAGTGGAAGAATCTCCCGGCGAAACCATCATTTATAACGGCCGTAAATTTAAATCATACAGGGGAATGGGATCGATAGAGGCCATGCAGAAAGGTTCAAAAGACAGGTATTTCCAGGATGTGGAAGATGATATCAGTAAACTGGTTCCTGAAGGAATTGCTGCCAGGGTTCCCTATAAAGGATTGCTCTCAGAAATGATCTACCAGATGCTTGGAGGACTACGCGCCGGTATGGGATACTGCGGGGCCTCCAACATGGCCGGGTTGAAAAAAGCAAAGTTCCTGAAAATAACCAATGCCGGTATCGTGGAAAGCCATCCGCACGATATAACAATAACCAGGGAAGCACCTAATTACAGCAGATGATCTTATATGAGCAGGTTGCTCATAATCATTTTATAACCGGTTGCAAAACAATACTGCTGGCAAATTATTAAACCATGAAAGTAAAATCATTGTCCATACTGCATCTTAAATTCTTCTTCATTGCAGCACTTTTTTCAACCTTATTGCCTGCCCAGAACCGTGATGATGAGATCCTGATGAGTATTGGGGACGAACAAATCACCCTGTTTGAATTCACAAGGCTCTACTTAAAGAACTCCGAAGTGGGGGGAGTCAATGAAAAATTGAGTTTGGATGATTACCTGGACCTGTTCATTAAGTTCAAATCCAAAGTCCTTGAGGCTGAAAAACTGGGATTGGATACTCTTCCGGCATTTAAGGAAGAATTGGCCCAATACAGGAATCAACTGGCCCTTCCGTACCTAACCGACCACACGACTCTGGACCGCCTGACCGGGGAAGCTTATGAAAGAATGAAGTCGGAGATCAATGCCAGTCACATACTTATTAAGTGTGCACCTTATGCCAGCCAGGAAGATACCCTGAAAGCCTATCAGAAAACTCTTAGAGTCCGTGAACGGATCACCACAAAAAAAGAAGCCTTTGACCTGGTGGCAAAAGGCACCTCAGACGATCCCTCTGCAAAATTCAACTCAGGGAACCTTGGATATTTCACCGTTTTTCAAATGGCCTACCCGTTTGAAACTGCAGCATATAATGCAGTGCCGGGAGTTGTCAGCCAACCAGTCAGAAGCCGGTATGGATATCACCTGATCAGAGTAACTGATAAAATAAAGGCCAGGGGCACCGTAAAAGTGGCTCATATAATGATTGCCGTGCCACGTGGTTCCAGCACTGAAACTGAAAAAAACCTGGAGGAAAAAGCCCGGGAAATCCACCAGCGGGTCATTGATGGCGAATCTTTTGCCGATCTTGCCAGGGAGTATTCAGACGATTATAATTCCGCCAGGAATGAGGGAAACCTGCCATGGTTTGGCACCGGAAGAATGGTGCCGGAATTTGAAAATGCGGCCTTTGAGCTTCAGGAAAACGGAGCCGTTTCCGAACCTGTCAGAACCGGGTTTGGATGGCACATTATTAAAAGAGTTGATAAAAAAGAACTGGGTTCCTTTGAAGAACTGAAAGATGAGATCAGGAGAAAGGTGCTGGCCAGTGACCGGGCTGCCAAAGCAAAGCAGGTATTTATTGAAACCCTGAAAAATGAGTATGATTACAAAATTGATTCTTCCGCACTGTATCCGTTCTTCATTGCCATTGATCAAACAACCTTCGGCAACGGCAGCTGGAAGGAAAAGTTAAACCTTCCCGGCAATAAGACCCTCTTTAGTTTTGACCGGATGCGTCTCAGCCAGGAAAATTTCCTGGAATACCTGACCAGCCAGTCAGGCAAGTCATTCCAGGGCAGCTCAAAACAATTTGTAACCGGATTGCTAAGGGATTATGAAACCAAAGCCTTACTGGAATTTGAGAAGATCCAATTACCTGTCAAAAACCGCGACTTTTATTACCTGCTTAAAGAATACCATGACGGCATGCTCCTGTTTGAAGTGTCGGACAGAATGGTCTGGTCGAAAGCTATTGAGGATACAGCCGGTCTTAAAGAATTTTATAACATCCATAAGAACAACTACCTGGGTGAGTCTTCCATTGAAATCATCCGGTTTGACCTGAAAGACCCTTCACTTGAGAAACAGGTCCAGAAAATCATTAAAAAAGGCAAGAGGAGATCAAACAATCCCTCCTACTACATGACTGCTTTTGCCCAGGACACGTCGCTGATCAAAGTAAGCTCTGAAACCTATTATAAAGGGGATGATGAAATGGTTGACCGTCTGACCTGGAAAAAGGGATCTGTAACCACCAATGATCATTCAGGAGGAAGGGTTGTGATTCTGGTAATTGATGTTTTTGACCCCAGACCGAGGCCCCTGGAAGAGATCCGGGGCATTGTAACTTCTGATTTTCAAGATGCTCTTGAAAATCAGTGGCATACAGAGCTTGGGGAAAAATATCCTGTTCAACTAAACCAGAGCATTTTTGACTGGCTGAAGTTAAATCTGAAATAAAAACCCTATGAAATCCCTGTTATGCTTTTTATTATTACCACTGCTGGTTGCCTGCTCAAACGGTGAAAACTTTGAAGAAGATGAAATTGCAGGTACTGTTGGAGAATCCGTTTTATTAAAAATGGAAATACCCGGAATTTTCCCTGAGAATATGTCACACGACGACAGTGTGCGTATTGCGCGAAAATATATCCGGAGCTGGATCAAAAAGGAATTACTTCTGGAAAAAGCTGAAGAAAATATTACAGAAGAGGTGCTGGCCGATATTGAAAAACAATTGGAAAGCACCCGGGCCTCACTCCTTGTGTTCAATTATGAACAAAACATGATCCGCCAACGGATGGATACCCTGATAACAGAAACAGAAATACTGGCATATTACGATCAGAACTCAGACCGTTTCGTTCTTAAGAAAAGCATTGTTCAGGCGCTTTACATTAAGGTGCCTCTGTCTGCTCCAAACCTGGATGATGTGCGCAGATGGTACCGGTCAGATGATGATGCCGACCTGACTGAACTGGAAAGCTACTGCTATCAGTTTGCTACCAAGTATGACGATTTTGATGAACAATGGATAAATTTTGATGATCTGCACTCCAAAATGCCTGTAAACATAACAGATGAGGAACGGTTTTTGAGAAACAATACAACGATTGAAGCCAGTGATTCAATGTACCACTATTTTGCTCATATAAGGGATTATAAGTTGAAATCAAACATTTCTCCGGTAGAGTTTGTACGGGATCAGATAAAAAGCATCATTTATAACGAACGGAAGATCACTTTTATAAGCGAACTTGAAAATAACCTGTATAACGATGCTTCCACAAGGAATGAATTTGTGATCTACTAAATGAAATAAAGAAAATGGGAAAGAAAAAAATACTGCTGACAGGTTCATTACTGATGATTATGACGGCATGGTCAGGTGGTCAGGAAAAGATTGTTGACCAGGTGGTGGCTGTAGTTGGAAGCAATATCGTTCTTCAATCTGATGTTGAAACACAATATCTGCAGATGCGGTCACAAGGGTATTCTGCCCAAGGCGATTTAAAATGCGAGATCCTTGAGGACCTCCTTTCGGCAAAGCTGATGCTCAACCAGGCCCGTCTCGACAGTATCGAGATATCCCAGGCCATGGTTGAACAGGAACTGGATGGCAGGTTGAAAGGGTTTATTGAACAGATCGGTTCATTGGAACGCCTGGAAGCCTACTACAATAAAACCATATATGAAATTAAGGACGATTTCAGGGATGTGATCACTGAACAGTTGTTAACCCAACAAATGCAAAAACAAATCACTTCTGAGATCACAGTCACCCCTTCTGAAGTAAGGAGTTTCTACAAAAGCATCCCAAGGGACAGCCTGCCCGTCATACCGGCCCAGGTGGTCTATAATCAAATTTTGCGAAATCCGCCCTTTTCAGACCAGACCAAACTGGTGGTGCGTGAACAATTGCTTGACCTCAGAAGGAGGATCACCCAGGGGGAAGATTTTGCCACACTGGCAATTCTTTATTCCGAGGACCCCGGATCAGCCGCCAAAGGCGGCGAGTTGGGATTCATGTCAAGAACAGACCTTGTTAAAGAATTTGCTGAAACTGCATTTTCACTGAAACAGGGAGCCGTTTCATCATTAGTGGAAACCAGTTTTGGTTTTCATATCATACAAATGATCGAGCGCAGGGGAGAAACCGTAAATGTAAGACACATACTGATCAAGCCCGAAATCACCTCTGAAGAACGCAAGAAAGCTCTTAATTTCCTTGACTCCCTGGCACTTCAAATAAGATCAGATTCCATAGATTTTATACTTGCCGCACGGTTGTTTTCACACGATGAAGATTCCAGAATAAGCGGTGGACAGGTTATAAATATGAACTCGGGAGATGCTAAATTTCAACTTGACCAGCTTGACCAGGCAACCGCGGAAGCCATACAGGATCTGGAACCGGGGGATGTTTCCAATGCCTTTGAAACAACCGACCTTACCGGAAACAAGGTTTTTGCAATCATCAAGGTAATAGAACGCATACCGGCGCATAAGGCTGATCTGAAAAATGACTATTCCATTCTTCAGGAAATGACCAGGATGTCAAAACAGCAGGAAACCTTCCGGCGCTGGATCACAGAAAAGCAAAAAACTACGTATATCAGGGTGAATGATACTTTCAAAAGCTGTCCGTTCCGGCTTAAAGGCTGGATAAAATAATGACGCCTGGCCTTAGAGGTGGCCCGGAAAGATCCTGATCGAAATAAAATCAAAAGAGGTTCATACACTTGAATGGAATAAAACCATACAACCTGCTGTTCATGGCAGCCTGCCTTTTACTGTCCCCGGGTTTCACTTTACATTCTTACGGCCAGAAAAAGGAAAAGATCAGGATCCTCAATGCCAACAGCATGCAGTATAACAGACAACTGGGTGAGGTCAGAAGACTGATCGGAGACGTACGTCTGGTTCATGAAAATACCTATTTGAATTGCGACAGTGCATGGCTTTACCAAAAAGCCAATATGGTTGAAGCCTACGGGAATATTTTTATCTCCAGGGGTGATACCCTGAAACTATATGGCGACTATCTGAAATACTCCGGAGAGACCAAAATGGCTGAGCTTAAGAATAATGTGAAACTCATTGACAAGGAAACAACACTGACTACCCGGAACCTTGATTTTGACCTGAACAGCGACCTGGGATATTATTATGGCGGGGGACACATCATTAATGGAGAAGACGACCTGACAAGTATAAACGGGATTTATGATTCCAAACAAAAATTATTTCATTTTCAGGACAGTGTCGTGGTTGTCAACCCCGACTATGTGATCCATGCAGACACCATGCAATATCAGACAGAAACAAAAATAACCACCTTTTTCGGACCGACAGAGATCACGGGTGACAGCAGCTATATCTACTGCGAATACGGCTGGTTCGATACCGAAAATGACATATCCAGATTCTCCGGGAACGCCGTATTGATAGATCGCAACCAGATCATACAGGGAGATTCCCTCTTCTATGATAAAGGCGCAGGAATTGGTGAAGCTTACGGAAATGTCATCTATAAAGACACCACTCAAAACATTGTGCTCCTTGGGAATGTCGGTTATTTTCAAAGGAAACCGGAGTATTCCATGCTTACAGACAGCGCTGTTTTCGTTCAGATCATGGAGGGAGATGATAGTTTATTCCTGCATGCCGACACACTGGTATCCGGACTGGACAGTACAGGAACCACCAAGATCATGAGTGCCTATCATGGTGTGAGATTGTATTCTGAAGGACTCCAGGGAATGAGTGATTCCCTGTCCTATTCATTTTCTGATTCTGTTATACGGTTTTATGGCAGCCCCGTTATCTGGGCGAGTGACAGCCAGATGACCTCGGATTACATCCTGCTCAGGACCAAAAACCGGAAGGCAGATATGATGGAGATGTACGGATCTTCCTTTATTGTTACAATGGAGGATTCCGTGCATTTCAACCAGATAAAGGGTAAAAATATGGTGGGGTATTTCAAGGATAATGAAATGTACCGTATCGATGTTACAGGCAACGGGCAAACCATCTATTTCCCGGTTGAAGATTCCACCATTATCGGACAGAATTATGCTGAAAGCAGCGATATTGTTTTGTATATTAAGGAAAACAGGATCAACAGGATCAAACTGATAAATGCTCCCGATGGCATATTGAATCCTACATCAAAGATCAGGGATGAAGATACAAGACTGGAGGGTTTTCTGTGGAGAGAATATCTGAGGCCAAAAAAGTATGCGGATATTTTTAAGGATTGAGGGGGAGGGAATGAAGTCCGGGGAAGGTCTTTTGTTGATTTGTTTGTCCGGATGCAGTAAAACTTTAGAAATTTATTGACCAGAATGTGTGATGACTGACCCCACGAGGCTTTTCCTGTAGAACGAACAAGTCAAAGTGAAGAAAAGTCTCAGAGAGACTTACAGGCAATAGGCAGGGGCTGTCTCAAAAGTCAGATTCCATATCATTCCTGCGAAAGCAGGAATCCA
>CAYOFK010000087.1:0-12899 GCA_964403185.1 uncultured Rikenellaceae bacterium
AACATTTTTTATCAGTCCTGTAAACCGGGATTGTGAAATAGAATTCGTTTCTTTTCGGAAGGCCGTTTAGTACATCCGCTAAGCGCTTTTGAACATCCGCTAAGCGCTTTTGAAGCGCTAAGCGGTTTGATTTGAAACGCTAAGCGGTTTGATTTGAAGCACTAAGCGGGCCGACGGGGTGGTATGATTACGGGGGCAGATTGCAGCCGGGTCTGATTGCCGGCCGCATCCAGCCCCAACCGGGGCGGAAGGTAATAGCCCCGGGCCTCGCCCGGGGTATCACGGGGACCCGTGATGCCGGATAAATCTTAAAACGGTAAATCGTCCTCTTCAGATTCTTCCGGCATATCAGAAGCATCCGGGAAGGAAGGGTCGCTTTGCGCAGCGGTTTGTGATGATATCTTTTCAACCCTCCAGGCTCCCAGATTATTGAAATAATTCACTTTCCCATCACGCTCCCAACGATTGCCGCGGATATTGAATGTCACCTTTACCTCATCATTGATCCGGAAATCATCAATCAGGTTACACCGGTCCTGGGTGAGCTGAAATTTTACATAGTCGGTAAATGCATTCTCCGTTTTCTCAACCACAAACTCCCTTTTCCTGAAGTTGTCATTCACTACAACAATCTCAAATACTTCAATAAGTTTTCCGGTAATTTCAAATGCCATGACACCAAAATATTAGATTTCTTATTTTCAGGATGTGTTCAATCAATACCAAGGAGTTCCACATCGAAGATCAGGGCAGAAAACGGAACAATGGGACTGCCCTGCCTGTATTCTGTGCCGTAGGCAAGATCATAGGGTATAAACAACCGCCATTTTGACCCAACATTCATCAATTGCAAGGCTTCTGTCCAACCTCTGATAACCTGAGTTACAGGGAATGATACCGGTTCGCCTTCGGGAGTCTCTTCAAATACCTTCCCATCAATAAACCATCCTTTATAATACACCTTCACAACATCTGTAGCCGATGGTTTTGGCCCGGATCCTTCCTTCAATACAGAGTACTGCAATCCGCTCGGCAACACCACCACGCCTTCTTTTGATTTATTTTCCTCCAGGAATTTTTCGCCATCAGCTTTGTTGCCGTCATATTGTTCCGACAATTGTTGTTCCTGGATTTTCGTAAAATAGGCCCTCAGGATCATTTCTGCTTCCTGTGCATCAATTAAAAACTCCTTTTCAAGATTTAAGTCCTCAAAGGCTTTTGCAATCAGCCACGGATTCAGTGAATCCAGTCCGTCCCTGGAAAGATTTTGTGCATACAGCACACCCAGGCTGTAGCTAATGCTATCGATCTGGCTATCCAGTTTCAGATCCTGAACCGTACTCTGGCCACAGGAAGACATCGTTATGAGGTTTATGAAAACTATTAATGCTACGATTCGATTTTTCATGCTCATTGAAATTAATCATTAATATTTTTTTTCTCTGTTAAAGCAGACATCCTGCTCAAACAGATCTATTGCTTTTTCAAAATTTGGCTGTGAAATTAATACAATTCCTGGTTCATACCAATTTTCTCCGGGCCATGCCCCGGCAGGATATGTATCCGGTAAGCTAAATGATCTACTTTAACCAGGTGTCGAGCCAACTAAAAAATTCACGCTGCCAGAGAATTGCATTCTGTGGTTTTAAAATAAAATGTGATTCTTCAGGGAAGAACAACAGCCTGGCGGGAATGCCTCTCAATCTGGCTGCGTTAAAGGCCTGCAGGCTCTCTGTGTAGGGTACCCTCAGGTCATTGGCAGCGGTAATGATCATGATGGGTGTATCCCAGTTCTGAACATACTTGTGTGGGGATGTGGCATAGGAAGCCTGTGCAACTTTATTGTTCAGATCCCAGTAAGGGCCTCCCATATCATGATCAACAAAAAAGGTTTCTTCCGTGGCTGCAAACATGCTTTCAAAATTATAAATCCCACAGTGTGAAATAAAGACTTTGAACCGTTTATTATGATTTCCGGCAAGCCAGAATACTGACAATCCGCCATAACTGGCCCCCACAGCCCCAAGACGGTTTGCGTCAATGAATGGTTCTTTGGCCAGGGCGTCAATGGCGCTGAGATAATCTTTCATATTTTGCCCGCCATAATCACCCGAGATCTGTGCATTCCATTCCTGACCAAACGTAGGCAATCCCCGTCTGTTTGGAGCCACAACAATATAATCATTGGCAACCATCATCTGAAAATTCCAGCGGTAACTGAAAAACTGACTGACCGCGCTCTGGGGGCCCCCCTGGCAATACAATAATGCCGGGTATTGCTTGCTTTCATCAAATCCCGGAGGGTAAATGACCCAGACCAGCATATCCTTCCCATCAGTGGTTTTTATCCAACGTTTTTCAATCCTCCCCATTTCAATAGTGTCATAAACATGCTTATTCAGGAAACTCAGTTGTGTTTCATCCCCACTGGCCGTGTTGACCTTAAATATCTCCGGGGCCATCGCCATGGTCATTTTTGAACCATACAGGGTTTCTCCGGCAGGGATCAGTTGGGTATAGTTGTGATCCCCGCTTGTGATCTGCCTGATCTCCCCGGTTTCCACCTGTATTTCATACAACTGGTAAGTTGCACGGACTCCACTGATAAAAAAGATCTTGTTCCCGTCTGCCGACCAGTTCAGTGACCCTGCATTCTGGTCGAAATCTTCCGTGAGGTATTGTTTTTCACCGCTTTCCAGGTTCTGAATAAACAGCCGGTCCTTATCGGCCTCATACCCCGGAGTTTCCATACTCTGGTATGCCACAAATCTGCCATCCGGCGAAAAAACAGGATATTTTTCATAGCCTGGCATGCCTTTCGTGATGTTCACAGTGGTTCCTTTCTCCAGATCGTATAAATAAATATCCGAATTGGTACTCACTGCATACTCTGCCCCTTTTAATTTTTTGCATGTATAGGCGATGTAATTTCCACCGGGGCTCCAATTCATTTCTGAATCATCAAAATACGGAGAAAGTGGGGCATCAAAAGGCTCTCCATCCATGATATCCTTCCCGTCTCCCATGGCGCCGTTGTTGTAGCTTGCAACAAAGATATGGCTGTAAGCCCCGTCTTCCCAATGGTTCCAATGCCTGTACATCAGGTCTGTAATGATGCGAACATTGGTTCCCGGAAGGTCCGGGTATATTTCCAACGGAGTTGGATCCATCTGAACGTCCTGGGTATAAAGAATCCTGCTTCCGTCAGGTGAAAAATCAAAACTGTTAATAGCCCCATCTGTTTCCGAAACCTGCACCTTGTTTGTTCCGTCTGCATTCATTTCCCATATCTGAACATCTCCGGATCCGGAGGATAAAAATCCGATACGGTTGTTGCCGGGTACCCATCGCGGATGGAATCCTCCCTCGGTGGTCAGTTGAACCATCTCTCCTCCTTCTGCAGGCATGGCATAAATATTAGTCAGGCTTTTGTTGGTCTTTACGTCATACTTTGTAATGGTAAAGGCAAGCGTAGAAGCGTCTTCCGATAGTTGAATACCGCCCAGGCGGTTGAACTTCCATAAAATTCCGGCAGTCATTCTGCCTCCGGCAATTTCTTCCGGGGTCAATTCATTCGTAAAATCAGGCACTGTTCCGGCGGTTTGCTCAGTTCCGTTTTGAGTGCATGCCCCTAACAGTAATCCTAAAAGGGAAAACAGAATAAGATTTTTCATTTTTGATTTTTGATTTTCGAACCTGATGCTTCGGATGGGGTTTCCTTCAACATTTGAACTATACGGATGCCTCCATGATCTTTGCTTTCAACTCTTCCCGCAATTCCGGGTTATCATCGAGTAGTTGTTTTACTCCCTCCCGTCCCTGGCCTAATTTTGTATCCCCGTAACTGAACCAGGAACCGCTTTTATTTATGATCTCCAGATCCACACCCAGATCAATGATCTCACCGGTCACCGAGATGCCCTCCCCATAAATAATATCAAACTCCGACTTTCTGAATGGTGGCGCCAGTTTGTTTTTCACAACTTTTACGCGGGTTCTGTTTCCTTTTACTTCGTCGCCGTCCTTGATCTGACCGATGCGCCGGATATCGAGCCTCACCGATGAATAAAACTTAAGGGCATTGCCCCCGGTGGTGGTCTCCGGGTTCCCGAACATGACTCCGATTTTCTCCCTTAACTGGTTGATAAACATGCAGGTAGTATTGGTTTTGCTGATGTTTGCCGTGAGTTTCCTGAGAGCCTGTGACATCAACCGGGCCTGTAATCCCACGTTCGCATCACCCATTTCCCCTTCAATTTCAGCCCTTGGGGTGAGAGCGGCTACTGAATCGATAACTACAATATCGACGGCGCCGGACCGGATCAGGTGATCGGTAATTTCAAGAGCCTGCTCTCCGTTATCCGGCTGGGAGATCAATAAATTTTCAATATCTACCCCCAGTCTTTCAGCATAATACTTGTCAAAAGCATGTTCAGCATCTATAAAAGCAGCGATTCCTTGAGCACGTTGTGCCTCCGCAATGGCATGCAGGGCAAGGGTGGTTTTTCCCGATGCCTCGGGTCCATAGATCTCAACGACCCTTCCGCGGGGATATCCCCCGATACCCAATGCAATGTCAAGGGTCAATGATCCCGAAGGAAAAAATGGCACACTTTCGCGGGGCTGGTCTCCCAATTTCATTATGGCTCCTCTCCCATATCCCTTTTCTATTTTATCCATGGTCAATTGGAGTGCTTTTAATTTCTCCTTACTGATTTCATTCCTTTCCTCATCCATATATAATCGTTTATTAATTACAAATTTTGTAAAGGTTAAAACCGGTTATTCTTCGCCCGGGATTTGTTTAGCGTGATCTTTAGTATTAATTTCCTTTTTGAGAATTTAGGTAAATTTACGAAGTTTACATCAATATTTCAGAATACCATTCATAACTTTTCAGGATTATATGAACATCATGCTGTTATGACAAAAATGATAAACACGGGGACCGTTGAAAGTTTACAAAATTCTGTTTCTGTTTTTCCGATGCCCCGGATCACTCACCTCCAAAAACCTGGTAATGCAATGAAAAAGGAAATGTTTGTGTTCCTGATTTTTCTGACTTTTCTGTTTTGGCATGTACCTGTTATCGCTCAGGAACCACCTTTATCTGAAAAGGAACTTGAAACCGGTGCAATTGAAAATTTTATAGCAAAACAATACGAAAAGGCCCTGGGTTATATCGATCAGCTTCTGGACCTGTATCCTAAAGATCCAAAGTTCAACTACTATTCAGGCGCTTGTCTTGTTGAAATTGGCCGGAATTATAATACTGCCATTTACCAGTTGAAGATGGCATCTCTTGGGGATGTGCCCGATGATGTTTCCTTCTATATTGGCCGTGCCTACTATCATACCGGGAATAGTGCCCAGGCTGCCAAATACTACAACCGGTTTGAGAATAACAGCTCCAGGGAATTGCAGCGACGACTGGAGTTTGTAAAATGGAAAGACTTCAATTCCTCAGATACCGGATCACCGGTTGAACTCAAACCAAAAAATAAAGTTGCCGGTGGGGGCAAACCTGGTTATGATCAATATATCTCAGACGCACTGATCCTCCAGGACCGGGCAGACTCAGCACGGCTGGCTGCCGGTAAACTCCGTGCACAACGCAGTTCAAACAACCCGGGAGAAGACCCTTCAGCACTTAACAGGAAGATACAACAGCTTGATGACCAGGCGAATGAATGGCAGCTTGAAGCGAATGACAGTTATCTTCAGGCCCGTGAAATTGAGAAAACAGGATCGCTAAGTGGCTTTAAGTTGCCGGGAGATAAAGTAAGCTACCGGCCTGGTGATCCTGTTCCCGGCCGTAGTGGAAATCCTTATATCGAACAGGTATCTGATGCTTTTTATAAACAAAAGGAGATCAGAAAGATCCTTAGAATCTCCGATATAACAAGACTTACAGAACTTGATGATTTAAACAAACCGGGCAACCGGATGATGAAAGATGCCTTCCAAATGGAGCGGGAAAAAGCCCGCCAGGAAGTTGTGGCCAGCGCTGCCGGAAGCAGCTCTGAAACAAACAAAGCTCTTGCCAAAATTGAAAAGCTGGAATATAAGATCTCTGAAAAAAAACTTAAAGCCTTCCGGGATTATAAGTTTGTAAATGACGGCAAATACGCCGTATATGATGGCACGCTTGAAAAGATCCTTGTAAACCAGGATATTGATAATTACCGTGTCATTCATGGGTATTACCAGGATGCCCAAACAAGTTATAACAGAGCCCTGAAAGCCAGGGAAATTGCCGAATCAACAACAAATCCCGAAAAACAATTAGACAAATTCGGAGAATCCAATGCCTATGAACTGGTTGCCCTGTATAATCAAAAACAGGCTTTGGGCACCTTCGCAGGTATTGTTAACACCAGGGCGGCTACACTCCCGTCTGAACCAGTCGCACAGCAGCCGGTTGCTGTAAGGGAATCACCTCCGGTTGAACCACCCCAATCCAAAACCGCAGTGCCTCTGCCGGTACAGGAACAAACTGAGACAGGTATTTCGAAAAACAATACAGAAGTCCGGAAGAAAGAGGATCAACCGATTGCAGCAAAAATAAAAGAAGAGCCCGCACCCCCGGCAAAAAAACCTCCACCGGAAATGGCTATATCTGAAGAAAAGGATCCTCCCCCGGAGCATTTTAATGAATTTGCAATTTTGCCAACGCCGGATTACAATAAAATGCTGCCCATTCCATTCGATGAAGAACTCCCCCATGGAGTCATCTATAAGATCCAGCTTGCAGCCTTCAGAAGCACAAAGCCGCAATCGTTCTTTAAGGGAATAGAGCCCATTACGGCTGAGCATATCCAGTATGCCATACGTTATTATGCCGGGAAATTCTCGTTTTATAACGACACAAAGGAGGCTCTGAAAAAAGTGAAAAAGAAGGGATTCAGGGATGCCTTTATCGTTGCCTATGTAAATGGATACCGCAGTTCACCGGATAAAGCACGGAACCTGGAGAATAAACTGATGTCCACAGTAGCAGGCCAAACACAAGCCCTGAATACCCTGATGCCGGAATTTCCTTCCGGAAATGGCATTGTTTTTAAACTGCAAATTGGCGTTTTTAGTAAAAAATTGTCCCCCGATATGCTGCGGACATACGAAAACTATGCCGGCACTAAAAAAATCATCTTCACCACCAATAATAAAGGACTCTTTATCTATACAATTGGAAATTTTAGTAACTTTGAAGATGCCGGTGCATTTAATGTCGAATTGAAGGGTTATGGTTTTAAAGATGCATTTGTAGTTGCATATAAAAACGGCCAACGGATCCCTTTAAGTGAAGCCAGATAAAACCGGCAAACCGGTCAATCAATTTTGAGAATGAAAGAAAAAACGGATTTCAGTGAAGAACAGCTTGTTGAAGAAAATGAACAACGGGCCCTGGTTCTCCACAACGATGAGATGCACACCTTCGATTATGTTATCGATTCATTGGTGGATATCTGCAAGCACGAACTTCCCCAGGCAGAGCAGTGTACCATGATTGTCCATTTCAAAGGGAAATGTACCGTAAAGGAAGGTTCTTATAATGAGCTTAAACCAATGAAGGAAAGTCTGATCGGGAAAGAATTAAGCGCTACCATTGATTAGTAAGTTCTCATAGTATGTCTGTTAGCCTCATCATTATTCTCATAATCCTTGGGATTGTATTGTTCCTGATCGAGTTTTTACTTGTGCCCGGAATTACGATCGCCGGTATCGGTGGCGCCATCCTGATGATTGGAGGGGTCATTCTCGGATATCACTATCACGGTACACTGGTTGGGAATATGATCCTTCTGGGAACAGTGGTGTTTTCAGTACTTGTTTTGTATTTTGTTTTAAAATCCCGGACCTGGAAACAGGTGATGCTGGATTCAAAGATCGACAGCAGGATGGATCAAATGGATCGCGGTTCTGTTAAGGTCAGTCCAGGCGATACGGGAGTTACCGTTACCCGGTTAAATCCGATGGGTAAGGTGGTGATCCGGGGAGAATACTACGAAGCAAAGGCCCAGAATATGCTTATTGATGAAAAAACACCCGTAGAGGTAATAAAAATATCTGGAAATAAAATCATTGTAAAATCTCAAAATTAAATCTAATGAATGTAGGAATTTATGTAGTAATCATTGTTGCCATCCTCATCTTCCTGTGGATCATGTTTTATTTCATCCCGGTAGGATTGTGGTTCAGGGCTTTGGTGTCGGGAGTACGGATCTCATTGTTGCAATTGATCTTTATGAGATGGCGGAAAGTACCACCCTCGATCGTTGTTAGTGCATTGATCGAAGGTACCAAGGCCGGTTTGACTCTTCAACGAAACGATCTTGAAGCACACTTTCTGGCAGGCGGCCATGTGACTCAGGTCGTACACGCTCTTGTCTCGGCTGACAAAGCCAACATTCCCCTCCCGTTCACAATGGCCACAGCCATTGACCTGGCAGGCAGGGATGTGCTTGAAGCCGTTAAAATGTCGGTTGTGCCTAAAGTCATTGATACGCCAAGCGTCACAGCCGTGGCAAAAGACGGCATTCAGTTGATCTCGAAAGCCAGGGTTACGGTCCGTGCCAATATTAAACAACTGGTAGGGGGCGCCGGCGAAGAAACAGTTCTTGCCCGGGTTGGCGAGGGCATTGTTTCCTCTATAGGATCTTCGACCTCACACAAAGCGGTTCTTGAAAATCCTGATTCCATTTCGAAAGTGGTACTGGAAAAAGGCCTGGACTCAGGAACCGCATTCGAGATCTTGTCTATTGATATTGCCGATATTGATATTGGTAAAAATATTGGTGCCGTCCTGCAGATGGACCAGGCCAATGCAGATAAAAATATTGCCCAGGCCCGGGCTGAAGAAAGAAGAGCCATGGCTGTTGCACTCGAACAGGAAATGAAGGCCAAAGCCCAGGAAGCCCGTGCCAAAGTTATTGAGGCCGAGGTCCAGGTGCCCCTGGCAATGGCGGAAGCCTTTAAAGCCGGAAATCTGGGTATTATGGACTATTACAAGTTTAAGAACATTGAAGCCGATACCTCAATGAGAGACTCCATCTCAAAATCAGGTCCCGGAAAAGGCAATAAGAAAACCTGATCACAAACTCTAAAAATACTTGAAGGAGGTTGTTTTTCAACCTCCTTTTTTGTTGATGGCATACTGTATTGCTGAAAAAAGTACCATTTACCGTCAAATCTCACCGGAATAATTACTTTGCGAATCTTTGCGGTTCTTAACGCAGCTTTGTGGATCAACTTCAAATAAACGAACGAACATATCCTCGAATTAACCAATCATCACTTCCCCTTATACAACACTCCCTTCCTGATCCAATCCGGTGCAGGTTCGCCTTTGAGGTAGTGGTCAAGATATTCTTTCATTTTAAGAGTGTAATCCACCTTATTGGGGTATTTCTGCAAGTGGTGCGGTTCTCCGCGATATTGCAGGAATACACAGTCCTTTTCCAGGCGGCGCATCGCCAGGTATAATTCAATCCCCTGATACCAGGGCACCGCACCATCCTCATCGCCGAACATGATCAATAATGGCGTTTCAATACGGTCGGCAAAAAATACCGGGGAGTTTTCAATATACCTCTCCGGGAATTCCCAGAGACTGCCGCCGATCCGGCTTTGTGATTGCTCATATTGAAACTGACGTGCCATTCCTGATTGCCAACGGATCCCGCTATAAGCACTGGTCATGTTCGATACCGGAGCGCCGGCTATGGCACAGGCAAATAAATTGGTTTGGGTAATGACAAAGGCGGTCTGGTATCCACTCCAGGAATGGCCGTGCAACCCTATGGCATCCGGATCGGCAATACCCATATCAATGATCTTTTGCATACCAGGAACCAGGCTTTTGGTAGCCGCATATCCGGGATGTCCGATATCAAAACGGATGTCAGGCAGGAATATGGCATATCCGTTGCTTGCATAAAAGGGGAAACATGGCCGGTGGTTCACCACTACCTCATTAAATTCATAGAGTCTTTGTGAAAAAAACCGGTAATAGTACACCAAAACAGGATATTTTTTACCGGGTTCATAATTCCCCGGCCTGATCAGAACCCCCTGCATAGGAACGCCGTCCATATTATTCCATTCCACCAGTCCGGCTTCTCCCCAGGCAAAATCTTCTACCTGCGGATTCACGTTAGTGATCTTTACCGTTTTCCTGAATTCGGCATCAGTAACCCAAAGGTCCGGGAATTCTGTGTAGGTTTGCCGTGTAAACAAGAACTTATCCGTATTTTCCGCCTTTGAAAGAAGCGTGTATTTACGTGGCCCGTCGATTACTTTGCTAACACCTGCCTTGCCGGCATTCATGGAATAAACCGCCGTATATTTTTTCAGATCATGATACGCGCTTAAAAACACTCTTTCACCAATCTGATATGATTGCTTTTCCTGGTCCAGCTCACGCATCCTGAAAATGAGTCTTTCAGTTCGCCCCAATCCACCGGTCAGACACTCGGGGTTTCCGCCGTCGGTGGGAAATTGCCAGATGTCGTACTTATCATAGATCCATACGGATACTGAACCTTCAACCCATCCCGCAATCCCATATCCCGGAACGGGGGACGGGTAGTCATGGTCTTCATTATAAAACGGCACTTCCAGTTTTCCGGTAAGATTAGTTTCCCCGGAACTTGCCACATCCATCAGATACCATTGTTTATTCCGGTAGAATACAAGTTTCTTTCCGTCCGGGGAAAGATGCGGGGTTCCGTCATATCCCGTCAATACCTTCTCCCTTTCTCCTGTTTTGAGGTCCACCAGGTAATGATCCCTGATGCGGCCATACCAGGTAAGTTCTTTCATATATGGCAGCATGGAAGATCCGGGCACAAGGGAGGCATTTTGGGAAATCTGAATGTCCGGCATGCTTTCATCAGCAAGTGGAACAAACGTTCCGCTGCCGGGATAAAAAACTCCGGTATAGATCCGGTCCCTGATACGGCTCCATGCACGCTTTTGTTGCGGATTGATCAGGGGATCATTCCAGTGCCAAACGTCCACTTCCCGGTCGCTCAAAATGGCTTCTACATCAAAGAGGTCAGGGATAGAATCATTTTTTTCTTCTTCAGGAATGACTTCCGACTGCGGTTTGATGCCAAGGAACAAGCGTTGGCCATCTTTGCTCCAGTTCAGGTGGTTTTTATTGTAAATAAGCCAGCCTTCCTGCAGTTCTGCTTTTGTTAAAACCACCTCAGCAGAACCGTTTCCCGGAGTCCATAAATACAGATCCGGCTCCCTGAGCTCTTCCTTTTCATTCATGGCGCCAGCTAAAAAGGCCAACTGGCCGGTCCGGTTATTCCAGTTTAACGAAACGGCATCCATATCCTGTTGCGTCGCCAGGGAAACCGGCCCGGTGTTTCCTGAAAAAAGATCTCTCACAAATACACCGTTTCCAATCCCCGCAGTATCGGCCACAACAAAAGCCAGATACTGGGATGTACTGTCAATGGTGAATCGTTTAACAAAATCATAACTGACATGTGTCTGATCCTGTAAAAAGAGCACATTCAGAACCGTTCCGGTTTTTTTCTTTTTCCCGGGTTTTTTCTCCTCCTCCATCCCGATCAGGAAATCCTCTTCTCCCGGCTTTTGTTTGCCATTGGTTTCCTCCTTAAAGTTTTGATATACCAGCCATTTACTGTCGTTAGAAAAATCGAAGGACTGTACCCTCTCCATTACTTTTTGCTCGCCGGACCAGGTGTTTAACAGTACCAGGGACTGCTTTGGTTTTGGTTCCTTTTCCTGTTTTAACAGCTCAGATGCGGGAATGGTCCGGAAGCATGCCACCCATTGGCCATTATTCGAAAATTGCGGGCCGGAGCCGCGTTCAATGGTATATTTTTTCTTTCCATCAACAGAATATACCAGTACTTCGGCATCACCCCTGCCGGGTTTTGCCACATGCAGCACCCACTTGCCATCATTTGAAATGGCCGGCGATTCAATCTGCCGGAATTTCATCATATCGGTAACAGTCAGGGCTTTCTTATTCTGGGAAAATGCAAAGGGTGCTGAAATACCAAGAATAGCAAACAGAAGGAGAAAACGCATATGAAGTCTCATAGTAAAAAGGATTTAAGAAAAATGCATGATTTGAGCCAGATCAAAGAAAATAAAGATAACAAAAAAGGGAAAACCATATTGAGGCCCTTGTGGATTTCAAGACGCACTCCATAACATCAGGCTGTCAGTTCAGTATCCGGTTACTTCTTCTTGTTCCTTAAACTAATCTCATAATTATAATCCCCGGATATTATGGGTACCGCCACTTTAAGCATCAGGGTATACAACAGAAAACCAAAAGAAAATATGCCCATGGCTACAAAGATCTCAATCATTGAAGGAAAATATTCATATATTTCTCCGAGTGTGTCAGGAGTGAACCCGGGAATGATCAATCCAATACCCTTCTCAATATATACACCGGAATATATCAGTACCGCACCAATATTCAGGGTAATAAAATTTTTACGGGTAGCAGGCACCAGGAAAATAATAAAGGCAATAAAATCAAATATCAATGCAAGCCAGCCAAACGGGACTATCGTATTGTGATCCCCTATCCCAAAATACAAATACTTGGTATAAACAAAATGCTCCGTATCAGAGTAAAACTCTTTGAATATTTCCGACCCGGTGAAAAACAAATTAAAAAACATGGTATAAGCCATCAATTCAGCCAGTGTCCATAAGGCTTCGTCCTTTATTTGCAGTCTGGTTGTTTTTCTCAGTATCTGGAAAAGTATAAGCATTATGGCGGGGCCTGAACAAAAGGCCGAGGCAATAAATTTTGGAGCAAGAATGGCGCTGTTCCAGAATGGCCTGGCAGCAATGCCATTGTACAGGAAGGCCGTAATAGTATGAATTGCAATACCTGCAGG
>CAYOFK010000088.1:0-12703 GCA_964403185.1 uncultured Rikenellaceae bacterium
AACCTGTGGCTGCCCATTCCGCTCCTCTTTGGAGGCTGGTAATAAATCCTGCACAATGGAGGCTGGATGTTTTACTGCCCGTACCGGAATGACCGAGAGTGGTATGGAAGATGCGGCCTTTGCCAAAAGTATTGGTGAATAAAACTGGTTCAAATCGTCCTGAACCTTTGAAACTGGTGTCAGAATAGGCTGTTGCCAACAACTTCAGGTTATTGCCAGGCCCTGACAAGTAATTAAAAAGAACATCCTCAGGGTGCATCCATTTCCGGGGCATCCCATTGGTTATGGGATGATCTTTTTCAGTAATTTCTATTACAAATGCATGAATTTCTGTTTTTAAGGCACCGGTAAATGGAGTTTTCACCCGTTCCCTGGGATCTTTAACAAATACCAGGTTTGTTGCATCCTTTTCTGAGCATCCCCAGGCGGAAAGTCCGGTCATTTCTGTAAAAGCCGGCCATACTGTAAATGCATCCGGGCTGCTGTGATGAAAAACAACCCCGCCACCAGCCTTCACATAATCCATAAATGCCTGGTTGGTTTCTTCAGACCATCCACTATTCTTTCCGGAAAGAACCACCAGGTCATATCTGAAAAAATCCGGAATAACATCAACCTCTTTATCCGGAACTGTCACATCCATCCTGAACTGGTTTGTATTTTCCAGAATTGCATAGAGGGCTTCCCGGATATGAGGGTCCTTTGCAATGATCAGGGCTTTATGTTTCGAAAGGTTTAAACAGGATGCAAGGAGAAGGATCCCTGCGAGCATCAGTACTGTTTTAAAAATTACTTGATTTTTATGGTTTTTGGTTTCCATCATTTTTTGTTTTTTATAAAGCCCAGGGTTTTCTGTACGGTCTGGATAACAGTCTGTTGGCATGTTCGCTATTTGTAAATCTTTCTGATCCGGAGTTCCAGTGAAGCGTTTCACGGGTGAGCATGGCAATTTCTCCAAGCAAACCGGCACTGATAGACCTGTGTGCAACTTCTGCAGGGGTGATGGTTTCCTGTCTGCTTTTTATACAATCCAGGAAGTTTCTCACATGATCGGGACTGTTATACAGGTGGATCTCACCGGGGCCGATGACCTCTTCAAGTATGGCAGGATCTTCTGCAGAAAGGCCTCTTCTGTCAACACTGATCCAACCGTTTTCTCCATACCAGGTGGTGCCCATATCATGAGGCAACCTGCTTCTGTTGGCGACTCTGATAGTGGTCCCGTTTTCATATTTCAGGGTAAAATCGTATTCCGCCGGCACATTGTAAATACCTTCTCTGGGATAAACGCCTTCGCCTTGAATTTCAACGGGCCCACTCCGGTCGAGACCCAACCCCCAGTGGGCAATGTCTATATGGTGGCCCGCCCAATCGGTCATTTGACCTCCTGAGTAATCCAGGATCCATCTCCAGTTCCAGTGAACGATCCCCCGGAATGGTTTTTTCGGGGCCGGTCCCAGCCAGAAGTTCCAGTCCAGTCCATCGGGTACTGCCATCACCGGCGGGGTTCCGACAGATTTAACGCCATCAGGCAGTCCCACTTCTGCGTGGCTGATTTTGCCGATTCTGCCATTAATAACCAATTCGCAAGCTTTATGAAAATGTTGTACAGAGCGCTGCCAGCTTCCGGTTTGCCAGATGATCTGGTTTTTTTCGGCAGCATCCACAATGGCCCGGCCGTCAGTGATGGTTCGTGCAAGAGGTTTTTCGCCATAAATATCAATGCCTTTGTTTGCAACGGCAACGGCAATGAGTGCATGCCAGTGGTCCGGTAGTGCCAGAATGGCGGCATCAATTTTTTCTTTTTCAAGCAACTCGCGGTAATCAGGATAGGTTCTTGTATCTGAAGTTTTGTAGTGTGTATCAAACACCTGTTTGGCTCTGACCCTGTGTTTTTCATCCACATCACAGGCAGCTACAAACTGCACATCAGGATGTCTCATAAACCAGCGGGCATCGCCCATTCCCTGGCTTCCGGCTCCAATTACTGCTGTAAGGATGCGGTCGCTTGGCGGAATGGCGCCTCCCCGACCCATTGCAGATGCGGGAATAATATGCGGGGTGATGACCAGGCCAAGGCCAGTAGCCATTGATTTTTTAATAAAATCTCTTCTGGTTGACTGTTTACTCATAATTTATTGTTTAATTCTGATTGATCAGGTTATGTTAACAGGTGTTCCGGGAACGGGAATCTCAAATTCCTGGTCGATGGTTCCCATACCGAAAGGTTCAGGCCCGAGTTTCAGGCCGGAGTTCATGATCTCGTCCCAGGTGATCCGGTTCCCGGTATAGGCCGATTCGCGGCCCATGATTGCCGTAAGGTTTGAGTAGGCAGTTTCTCTGGCTTCATTGACATGGGTGTTGGTTCGTATGGCGGTAACCAGGTGGATGTGTTCCTGGATATATTCGGATATCTTTAACTGCGTCATGGTTTCGCCCTGTTCATCCTCTGGCCATTTAAAAGCCCACTTGACAGAACCATCCAGGTTGTAAATGGTTTTATAGCAATCTGAAAAACCCTCAGTACCGATAATAAACTCACCTATGCCATTGGCACAGTTGTCGATCTGACGGCTCATGCTGTGAGAATACAATCCTTTTTCATAATGATAATCCACACTAAAAAAATCATATTGATTTCCCGTAACCCTCCGGTGCCGTCCGCCATAGCCAATGGCGCTGTCCGGGTGCCGTCCGGTAAACCAGTTAATGACATCAATATTATGAATATGGGTATCGAGGAAGTGATCTCCGCTGAGCCATATAAAATTATTCCAGTTGCGCAGCATGTATTCCATATCTGACCATCCTTTCTGCCTTGTACGATACCATACATGGGCTTGGTTCCAGTAGGCTCTGGCAGCTGTTATTTCACCGATGGCCCCATTTGCAATTTGTTTATAAGTCTCAATATAGGCCTGGTGGTGTCTTCTCTGGGTTCCGGTTATGACATTCAACCCGAGGGCGGTTGCTTTTTCCGCACTGGCCAGGATGGACCGGATACCAACAGGATCAACCGCTATGGGCTTCTCCATAAACACATGTTTTTTTGCCTGGACGGCAGCTCTGAAATGCTCAGGTCTGAAGTAGGGCGGTGTGGCCAGGATCACCACATCCACATCGGTTTCCATCAGTTTCTGAAATGCGTCGATCCCGGTAAAACAGTTTTTATCCTCAAATTCCAGATCATACTTTCTGAAGCGGGCCCGGCATTCATCCACCTTATCCTGGAAAACATCGGCCAGGGCTGTAATCTCAAGGTTTGGCCCGGCGCTGATAAAATTTAATGCGGCTCCTGTTCCCCTGCCTCCGGTTCCGATCAGCCCTGCTTTTAACTTGGGTCCGGAGGGGGCCCTGTCAAGGACCGGAGGAAGCCCCAGTTCCTCATGGCTTTTCTTTGCCGAACAACCGGGCAGGACAGAAGCTATACCAATGGTTCCAACGGTTCCGGCAAGGATTGCCTTCCCAAGAAAATCTCTGCGGCTGACCTGGTTTTTCTTTTGATCCATATCTGTTATTTTTTGAAATTCTATTTCCCGAAATCTTCCGGAACCTCACACACGATTCTGAAACCAACATGTATGCAATCTGAATACCACCAGATGCTTTTTGGTATTTGCGGATCTGTTCTCAGCCATTCTTCATTTCGTGTGAAATCACGGGAAGCCACCCTGAGGTCTGCCGGGTTGCTTTTAAAGGAACCTCCCCTGACAACATGTTCATTTCCTGAGGCCGGACCAGTGGGATTGGCAATTCCGTCCTTATAAAAAGCATAAGCATCCGGAGCATACCAATCGCTACAGAATTCAGCCACATTTCCAAGCATGTTCTTTAATCCAAATGGGTTGGGTCTGACTTTTGCGGGTTCCTGTGTCTTTCCCTCACTGTTTTGGTTGTATATTACAAAAGCGTTGATGTTTGCTGTATCTGTAGCTGATAACTTTTTGAGGTATCGTTTTTTGGAAAGTTTTTTAGGATCACCCTCAAAAAAGTATGGTCCGGTAGTTCCGGCACGGGCTGCATATTCCCATTCAGCTTCTGTAGGCAGCCTGTAGGTTTTTCCGGTTACCTGTGAAACCCATCGGCAGAACGTTCTGGCGGCATAGTGCGACATGGTGATTGCCGGACGGGAGCCTTTTCCCCATCCCTGGTCTGGTGCTCCCCAGGGGGGTGTGGCGCCGGAAATGGCATCTGTTTCAGATTCATCCATCGTTTGTTTGGTACGACCCTCAGATTCTGTGGCGATGAAAAAGGCCAGGTAGGCATCCCAAGTGACCTCAATCTCTGCCATCCAGAATTGTTTTATCTGAACCTCCCTTACCGGACCTTCATCTTCTTTTCTGACCGTTGCATCCGGTAAACTGCCAAGTGAAAACCGGCCTTCCGGAATGGCAACCATTTTGAAGGATACGGGGGTGCCGGGTATGTGCTCCACAAAGTTTTCAAACTGTTTCACAACTGTAGGTTCGGTAAAGATCTCAAGGCCGGGAACAGCCACTTTCCCAAAGTTAACGTTTTTTGCATGGATGGCAGTTTCGCTGTAATGCCCAACGTTTAAGTGGCAGTTGATGCAACGAAGATGTGCTTCATTTTGCAGGTAATACAGATGTGCTTCATCACCTTCTTTTGAGAGTGTTGTAGGGAAAAGTATCTGGTGGCAACGGATGCAGCTCTTCTTATAAGTAAAATGTATGGCATTCTCAAGTCTGGATTTTTCTTCCCAATTGATGGATTCCGGATCTTTGGTTAGTTGGATCCAGGCGTCATGCACTCCGTGTTTAACCTTGGCTTTCAGAAATCCTTGCTTTCTGGGCGGCAGGTGGCATTCGACACATTGAATTTTTACACCTGAGGGATTGTCATGATGGGTGGAGAGCCGCCATGTTTTTTCTGCGTTTGGATGGGCATGACAGGACATGCAATAGGCATCAGTGGAGGTTTTCCGGATGATATTATTTGCGAGAAAAGTCATGAGGAATCCTGTACAAATACCGATTAACAATACCCATCTCAACCTGTTTGAAAGGAACCTGGCCGGTCTTCTGAAAGTTGATTTCCATCCCATAAATCAAATGGTAAGGATGTCCTGCTCTTTGGTCTCCACCAGGTCGTCCACTTTTTTCGAATAATCGTATGTCAATTTTTGCACCTCATCCATAGCTCCTTTCTCAGCATCCTCAGATAATCCTTCTTTAAGCAGTTGTTTGAATTCATCTTTAGCCCATTTTCTTGAATTGCGAATTCCGATCTTGGTATCTTCACCTTCCGATTTGGATTGCTTCACCAGCTGTATCCGGCGTTCTTCTGTGAGAGGTGGGACGTTAATATGTATGACTTCTCCGTTATTTACCGGTGTGAGTCCGATGTTGGCTGCAAGAATAGCTTTTTCAATGGGTTGGAGCATGTTTTTTTCCCAGGGCTGAATGATGATGGATTTGGCATCCGGAGTATTGACATTCGCCACCTGGTTCAGAGGTGTGTTCACGCCATAGTAGTCAACATTGATTCCATCAAGCATGCCTGGTGTAGCTTTTCCTGCACGGATTTTGGCAAGTTGAATTTCGAGATGATGGATCGAGGCCTTCATTTTTTCTTCGGTCTCATCTAGATACATCCGGACTTCTTCTTCCATGGCACAAATATTTAGGGTATGAGGTAAACAAAAATAGAAAAATCCTAAAAATATACAAACTGCTATTGTTCAAGGATGTATATAAGAACCCAGTTTTTCACCACTCAGGACTTTCTTGAGATTTCCGGGTTGATTCACATCAAATACAAGAACCGGAAGCTTGTTTTCCTTGCATAAGGTGAAAGCTGTAAGGTCCATGATCTTCAGCCCTTTATTGTAGATATTTTCGAAGCTTATGCGTTCAATTTTTTGAGCGGCCGGGTCTTTTTCAGGATCGGCATTATAGACGCCGTCAACCCGGGTTCCTTTAAGCAGCACGTCTGCCTTTATTTCAATGGCCCGCAGGGCTGCAGCTGTGTCCGTTGTGAAATAGGGATTTCCCGTACCGGCAGTAAAAATAGTGACGCATCCCTGGTCCAGAGCCAACTGAGCTTTATGTGGTGCATATAATTCTGCCAGGGGTTCCACTCTCAGGGCAGAAAAAAGTCGCACAGGCACCATCATGGATTGCAGCATGGATTGTATGGCAAGCCCGTTAATAACTGTTGACAGCATGCCCATATGGTCGCCAGTCACACGATCAAATCCGGTGCTTTCACCCTGCATTCCCCGAAAGATATTTCCCCCTCCAATAACGATGCCCATCTGGATGCCTGTGTCTGCAGCTTCCTTTATTTGCCGGCAGTAGAATTGAAGATTCTGATACCCAATACCACAGGCATTTTCATCCTGCAATGATTCCCCGCTTAATTTCAGCAATACTCTTTTAAATGTGTTCATTGGGATTCTGTTTGTTGCGGCTAATTTACTAAAAAAGCATCGACCTCAGATTCAAAAAAAAGAGGATAAACAAATTATCCTCTTTTTTTTCTAATCTTAATTAGAAATCCACTTTCTCAGACGGGGATTTATTACTTTTTTACAGGGTGCTATGTATTTAGTGTATAGCGTTTGAATTCTGTAACGGTCAGATCATTACCCTGTTCCTGCAGGTATTGTTTAATAGTCTTTTTATTGTCCTTAACAAATTCCTGGTTTAAAAGGGTGTTGTTTTTAAAAAATTTATTCAGTTTACCTTCTGCAATTTTATCCAGTATATTTTCAGGTTTTCCTTCTCTTCTGGCCTGCTCCCTTCCAATTTCCAATTCAGCGTCGATGACCTTTTGTGACACCTGTTCTTTATCAACGGCAACAGGATTCATTGCAGCAACCTGCATGGCTACATCCCTGGCAACCTGGTTATTCACCTTTGCAACATTGAATCCAACCATGGATGCCAGTTTGTTGCCGGGATGGATGTACGTGGTAACGGAAGGCGCCCCAATGCGGTCAAAGTATGCAAGATCAAGTTTTTCTCCGATCAGCCCGATTTGTTCAATCACTGCTTCTTCCACGGTTCGGTCACCCAACTTAAGCTTTTTAAGCTTATCCAGTGATGGCGGGTTGTATTCCAGTGCAACATCAAGGATGGAATTCGCAAATCCGACAAATTTTTCATTTTTGGCCACAAAATCGGTTTCACAGTTAAGCACTATCATGGCACATTTGTTGCCGTTGCTGTTGGCACGGGCTAATACCACCCCTTCGGTGGCTTCCCTTTCGGCCCTTTTATTGGCTACAGCCTGGCCTTTTTTACGAATAACCTCAATGGCTTTGTCAAAATCAAGGCCTGCTTCCTCAAGGGCTTTTTTACAATCCATCATGCCTGCGCCGGTCATTTTCCTGAGTTTGCTGACATCTGCTGCTGTTATCTGGCTCATTTTCTAATATATTGTTAAGGTGTTAAAGTGATTATTTTGCTTTTTCCCCTTTTGCCGGTGTTTCTTCACTGATTTTTATTCCGGCATCGGATTTTTTAAGATCTCCCGGCATTGTTGAAGTTTCAGTTTTTTTCTTTGCATCGGCCTCAGCTTTCAGTTTCTTCTGTTCTTCTTCTTTTTTCTTTCTGGCTTCTTCCTTTTTGGCTTTGGCATCGGCCTCCTTTTCACGTTCCATCTTTCTTTCTTCCAGTCCTTCCTGGACAGCAGTAGCAACATAGTCAACGATCAGGGATATGGATTTTGAGGCATCATCATTGGCTGGAATGGGGAAGTCAATAGTGGCTGGGTCAGAGTTTGTATCCACCATGGCGAATACCGGAATATTCAGCCTGTTGGCTTCCCTGACAGCGATGTTTTCTTTCAAAACATCAACAACAAACAGGGCTGCCGGAAGACGTACCATGTCGGCAATACTGCCCAGGTTTTTCTCCAGGTTGGCACGCTGACGTGTGATTTGCAAACGTTCCCTTTTGGACATGTTCACAAAGGTGCCATCAGTAGCCATTTTATCGATGGATGCCATTTTTTTTACAGCCTTTCTGATGGTTGGGAAATTTGTAAGCATTCCTCCGGGCCAGCGTTCCGTAACGTAGGGCATATTGATCTGCTTCACCCTTTCTGAAACAATTTCTTTAGCCTGTTTCTTGGTAGCTACAAACAGGATTTTCCGGCCCGATTTTGTAATTTGCTTCAGTGCTTGTGCGGCTTCTTCCAGTTTGACCTTGGTTTTTTCCAGGTCTATGATATGGATACCGTTCTTCTCCATGAAGATGTAAGGTGCCATGTTTGGATTCCATTTTCTTTTCAGATGTCCAAAATGTACACCGGCACCCAGGAGTTCATCAAAACTTGTTTTTGGCATTATTCTATGTATTTATGTTTACCTTCTGTATTCAGCAACATTCAGGTAGTCCGCAAAATTCAGAGTCCTGAACATTTAGATCCTAAACATAACTCTCAATCCAGCTTTAACGTTTGCTGAACTGGAAGCGTTTCCGGGCTTTTGGCTGCCCCGGCTTCTTACGTTCCACAACCCTGGAATCCCTGGTAAGGAGGCCATTGGTCCTGAGGATGGCTTTATCTTCAGGATTTTTTTTGACAAGCGCCCTGGCGATAGCCAGCCTGAGGGCTTCAGCCTGTCCTGAAAACCCGCCACCATCAAGATTAACCTTTATGTCATACTTAGTGGCAGCTTCAAGGATATTGAGCGGTTGCTGAACGATATACTGAAGTTGTTTGGATGGAAAATACTCTTGCAGGTCCCTTTGATTGATAGTGATCTTGCCCTTGCCTTCATTCATGTAAATCCTGGCAATGGCCGCTTTCCTTCTACCAATTGTGTTGATAACTTCCATTCTTTTTATTTAATTGAATTCAATTTTGTTGCTTTGGGGACCTGGGCTTCATGAGGATGTTCAGGGCCTTCATAAACATAAAGGTTTCTGAACATCTCCCGGCCCAGCCTGCTCTTTGGCAACATGCCTTTAACGGCTCTCTCGATTATTGAGATCGGCTTCTTTTTAAACAATTCTTCAGGTGTGATTGTTTTTTGCCCACCCGGATAACCCGAATGACTTATATATTGTTTTTGAGTTAACTTATTTCCTGTAAGTTTTACTTTCTCAGCATTAATAACGATCACATAATCTCCACAGTCAACATGCGGTGTGAAATCAGGCCTGTGTTTTCCTCTTAATACGAAAGCAACTTTTGAGGCAAGTCGTCCTAAAACAGCATCGCTGGCATCAATCAGAATCCACTCTTTATTAACAGTCGATTTATTCGCCGATTTGGTTTTGTAGCTGGGAGTATCCACCTTCTGCCTTTGTTTTAAATAATGTTTCTAATACCCTGAAATTTATGGACTGCAAAAATACAATTATTTTTTTAATACAAGAATTTTGTTCAAAATAATTTCACCAATCAGAATCACGGATTTGCCGGGCATGGAAACACCGTGAATGCAAAATGAGATAATTGCCCGGGATTGAGTTTTTTTTGAGTATTTTAACGCTGCCATCTGGAAATTTTCATGTTAAACCATCGGATCATAAACCATCGCAACATTTATTTTGGCGGCCTGGCATTGTTGGGGATCAGCCTGCCACTTTCTATGTTCGGGATGAGTGTGGCTCTTATTGCCCTGTCTGTGAATTGGATCCTGGAAGGGCACTTTCACCGGAAGTGGGTACAGCTCAGGGCCCGTAAGGGAATCCTTTTCTTCATGGGGGTGTATCTTGTGCATGTACTCTGGCTTGCCCGGAGTGCAGACCTGGCCTATGGATTTCATGATCTTAAGATCAAACTGCCACTTCTGGCCCTGCCTGTTATTGTGGGAACATCACAAACCCTTTCACGAAGGGAGTTCAGGGTAATTCTCGATTTGTTTGTTTTGGCGGTGATTGCAGGAAGTCTGATAAGTACAGGAGTATTGGTGGGTATCGGGAACAGGGAAATCACAAATATCAGGGAAATATCCATATTGATTTCGCACATCCGCTTTGCCCTGATGATCGTACTGGCTTTATTTATATGGGGATATGCATCCTTATATGATTCCGGCACGGATTCCAGGCTTGTAAAAACCCTGAAAATTGCAGGTACTTTTTGGCTGGTTTGTTTTCTGTTCATATTAAAATCCTTTACCGGTCTTATAATTTTTGTTTTGATTGGCACCGGGACCGGTATAGCAGTTATCTTCAGAACCACCGGTTTTATGCTCAGGTATTTTCTCAGCATCATGCTGATCACCGTATTATTACTGGGGGCCTTGTTTTCTGTCCGCTTCTACCGTAAGTTTTCCTTCCGGGGTCCTGTATTAATAACAGGTCTTGAAACACGTACAATGAACGGAAATCCATACCTGCACCTGATCAATAACAGGGAAGTGGAAAACACTCATTATGTGTGGTTGTATGTTTGCGAGGAAGAACTGGAGCCGGAATGGAATAGCAGAAGCACCCTTGATTATAGAGGAACAGACCTGGAGGGGCAGGAACTAAGGATGACCTTACTCCGGTATCTTACCTCAAAAGGCCTGAGGAAAGACAGCCTGGGACTGGCTTCCCTTACCGATGCTGAAATACAGTGGATTGAAAAGGGTATTGCCAATGTTATTTTTACTGAAGGCTATACTTTGTATGGCATGTTTTACGAAATGGCTTGGCAAATCCGGATGTACCGGCTTGACGGCAATCCAACCGGCCATTCCATCACCCAGCGACTGGAATACCTGAAAGCCGGCTGGCAAATATTTAACAATAATTTTTGGTTTGGAGTGGGCACCGGGGATGTGCCTGATGCCTTCTCAAAGCAATACGAAGTAATGGAATCGAGGTTGTCTGAAGAATGGCGTCTCAGGACTCACAATCAATTCCTGACTTTTGGAATTTCTTTTGGCATCATTGGGTTTGTACTGGTAATGGCTTCTTTTCTGTTTCCCGTAAACTTTGAACCTGGCCGTTCGGGGTATTATTTTCTTGTATTTCTTGGCATCACTTTATTGTCCATGCTGGCAGAGGACACTCTGGAGACTTCTGCAGGGGCGATGTTTGCCGGGTATTTCTACAGTCTGTTTCTTTTTGGCATGAATCAGGATCATAGATGAAATGAATATGAAAAATCTTGAATCAAATAAATTTTTTTTGAAAAAGGCCCTGGAGCTTTCTGTGGAAAGTGTTGAACATGGAGGCGGTCCCTTCGGGGCAGTTATTGTTAAAAATGGATCCGTCATATCCACCGGCTGGAACAAAGTAACCGGCAGTCATGATCCCACAGCCCATGCCGAAGTGAATGCCATCCGAAAAGCTGCAAAAAAACTGAAAGACCATGACCTGTCGGGATGTGTGATTTATTGTTCCTGTGAGCCCTGTCCAATGTGCCTGGGTGCGATTTACTGGGCCCGTATAGATCATATATATTTTGCAAACAGTTCTGAAGATGCAGCAAGATTTGGGTTTGATGATTCACTTTTTTTTGCTGATTTTAATAAGACCTGTGAAAACCGGGCCATCCCTGCCACAATGATCTCCTGCGAAGATGCCCTCACGGGCTTTGAGGAATGGAGGGATAAAGAGAATAAAACGCTCTATTAAAGCTGACATGGAACGGCTGGAGAGAGGATTTTTTTTACGGGACGTTTTAGAGGTGGCCCCGGATTTATTGGGATGCCGGCTCTTCCGGAAGTTTAATAATGGCAGCATCCGCAGCTATGTATTAACAGAAGTAGAAGCCTATCGTGGTGTTAGCGACCTGGCCTGTCATGCTTCCCGTGGCCGCACTAAAAGAACGGAAGTCATGTACCGGGAAGGCGGGATGTTGTATATGTATATGATCTACGGTATGTACTGGATGATGAACATTGTGACTTCTGGAAAAAACAATCCCCAGGCTGTATTAATACGTGGATTGCAGGGAATCAGCGGACCTGGCAAATTATCCGGACAACTTGAACTGGATGGTGGGTTTTATGGTGAAGACCTGACACAGTCGGACCGGATATGGATTGTAAACCGTGACGGACCGGTATCTTATAATACAACACCCCGGATCAATATTGATTATGCTCCCGAGCCCTGGCGCAGCAAACCCTGGAGGTTTTTCCCCGGGGAGTAGTTATATGTTTAACTTTATTGGCATGCAATTCAATTTGGTATTTCAATGCATAGCCCAAAATATTCATACAATAAAATATTATTAACAGATGAAAAAGGTCCCGTCTGTCATACAAGCTCTTTTTCCCTCCATCACCTGGCGGATCCCGAATAATGAAGGAAAGATCTTTCTGACCTTTGATGACGGCCCCCATCCTGAAGGGACCCCCAAGGTATTGGATATTTTGGCAGAGCATGATGCAAAAGCTACTTTTTTTTGTTTGGGAAAGCAGGTGGAAAAATATCCGGTAATTTTCGACCGGATCAAACAAGAGGGCCACGCTGTAGGCAACCATACCTACAGCCATCTTAGCGGATGGACAACAGGCAATAAAAGATTTTTTGAAGATATTGCACGGGCAGATGATATAATTGGCAGCAGTCTTTTCCGCCCACCATATGGACAGATCCGGCCATCACAGGTTAGGGTTATAAAAAAGAAATATAAGATTGTTATGTGGGATGTGATGAGTGGGGATTATGATGCTAAACAGAAACCGGAAGTAATTATTAAACGGGTACAGAAATTAAGCATGTCTGGGTCGGTAGTGATTTTTCATGATGGGAAAATAGTTTTGAAAACATTAAAACAAATCTTA
>CAYOFK010000089.1:0-12629 GCA_964403185.1 uncultured Rikenellaceae bacterium
CCCGGTGCGGGGATGGTGCGATGGATTGCAAAATCTGTGACAAAACCGGAAGGCATGGAATGCCGCATTATCTTCCACCACGGTGGGGCTGGATTCGGCCGGCTATCAAACCCAGGTTCAACCCTTTGCAGTAGTGGGGTAAAACAACCGCGAAGTGGTCGCATGTGAGTAAGGGGCTGTCTCAAAAGCAACATAATGGCATCATTCCGTACTTGATACGGAATCTTTGTAATGTGAAAATCAGGCTTTTATGGATTCCTGCTTTCGCAGGAATGATATGTAATCTGACTTTTGAGACAGCCCCTTTCAATTCTAACCGGCATCTTACTGTTCCGGTCCGTAGTTGAACCTGTGCCCTGCGCCAACATCAATCACGGACCGGCATCACGGGTCTCCTGATCATACCAACTTTTTATATTTTGTACGCATCTGGTTCAAAATCAACCCTGATTTTTCCTCCATGGGCAGGAGGCCATCCACCCAGAAAATCTCAAATCCCCGCTTTTCCATACCCCGGAACCATGTCATCTGTCGCTTTGCAAATTGATGAATGGCTGTTTCCAGCTTTGAAAACATCTGGTCGTACGTTAATTCTCCGGTAATGTGCTGTGCGATAAACTTATACTCAAGACCATAATAAATAAGGCTGTCTATACCAACACCGGTTTCAATCAGGGCACGGACTTCTTCAACCATTCCCCGCTTCAATCGTTGTTCCAGTCTTTGGGTGATCTGCCGGCGTCTGGCATCCCGGTCCACTAACACGCCCACTATAAAAGGGAATATATCCGGATAACCGGATCCGGTTTCCGGATGCCTGAGGTAATATTCTTCGATCTCAATGGCACGGATAAGTCTTTTTTGATTCAGGCTGTCGGTTGTATTGTGTGGTGTTTTGTATGATCTGAGTTTCTTAACCAGTTCCGGAATTTCCCTTCCTTCAAGTTCTTTCCGCAGTGCAGGATTTTCCGGAACCTTAATGAGTTTATAGCCACTCAACACAGCTTCGATGTACATTCCGGTACCCCCACAGAGTACCGGAATTTTATTTTCAGATCTGATGAGATTAAAAGCGTTCAGGAAATCACGCTGATATTCATATACATTATACCGGTATCCGGCATCAACAATATCCAGAAGATGGACTTTAAGCTGTGTATTCTGCACCTTGTAATCCTGGTAATCCTTTCCTGTTCCCAGGTTCATACCCCTGTAAACCTGCCTGGAATCTGCACTGATGATATCTGTTTTTAAGTGAAATGCAAGTTCAGCAGCCAACCGGGTTTTACCGGTGGCTGTTGGTCCCAGGATTGTAATAAGGTTTATAGAGGCCATGGATGCCAGGGAATTGGTACAGACTCACTTAGATCATATAAATTTAATTAAATTTGTGCACCCCTGAAGCTGGTATTGGTGAATTATGCAAACATCGATAAACATAAAGAACAAAAAGGCCTGGTTCAATTATGAGATCCTGGAGAAATTAACAGCCGGGATCCAATTAAAAGGCACTGAGATCAAGTCCATTCGTATGGGTAAGGTGAGTCTCACCGATGCCTATTGCTTTTTTGAAGATCATGAACTCTACGTTCGAAATGTATCCATTTCAGAATATATCCACAGGGGTTACACCCATCATGAGGTAGAAAGAGACCGGAAATTATTATTGAAGCGGAGGGAATTGAACAAACTCGAAAAAAAGGTAAATGAGAAGGGATTGACGATTGTCGTGCTTCGCATATTCATTAATGAAAGGGGTCTGGCCAAGCTTGAAATTGGACTTGCCCGTGGCAAGCGGGAATATGATAAACGGGAAAACATCAGGAAAAAAGACCTGAAACGTGACCTTGACCGCTCCCTTAAGCAATGAAACAGTTTAACAATCCGGCATCCGGCCCCCATAATCATAACACTCCGTCGGCCCGTTTTCCGCGGTCCGACGGATAAACCCAAATACCGGTCGGACGGAATAAAGCCGGCGGACCGGACTACCTGCCCGGCATTCCGTTCCAACAATCATACAGCCATGTGGAAAGTCAAATATTGATCTGCTGAATTTTACCTGTGGTTAATTTCTGCTCAGTCCTGGTTGAAATAAAAATCAAGCATTTCATAAATGTCCTGAAGGGAGAGGAAGGTTTCAAAATCAAAATAGCTGGTGATGCCGTGCAACAATTCCTCAAAGGACAGGTAGTCGTCGCCATCCTGGTCAAAAGCCTTAAATTTCAAAGGCACCCCAACGGGTCTTGAAAGAATCTTTTCATCAGATTCCCTGGAAGTCATCAGGTAATACTCCCTATCCGCTCTGTCGACGGCCATACCGGGTTTAAGCATTTCTCTAAGCACTGAATCCGGAATCTCACTACCCTGGTCATCAACAAATGCTGAAATCAGTGAATGTGGCTCTTTATCCAAATAATTTGGCACACCATCCCGGTCGTCATCAAGGGCACAACCCAGCGAATCCACATCTACACCAAAAGGTGTAGAGGGGCATTGGTCCCCGAAATCCAGAATCCAGTCATGATCAGAATTTCCGGTTAACAGATCGTCTGATTCATAATCGGCAAACATTTTTTCAACTGTAATGTATTCAGGTTCTGAGAAAAGATCAAAATGCAGGGAAATTGTTGAAAAGCTAAAAAAATCAGGATTTTTATCAGCCTGTACCCCCTGGCCTTTATGACTGACATTATCTATCAGGTCGGTAGTGGTGATAAAAAATGCCGTTCCAACCCTCAGACTGACCCTGTCAGAAAGATTTGCATTAAAGCCTATCCCGATAGGGAAGGCCAATCCAAACTGGGAATAATCTCCCAGACCATACAGGTCCAGGCTGCGCAAGTCAGTTTCATAGACATAATTCCGGGAGATCAATTCATTATTACTGTTTCTGATGGTTCCGTCCTCATCATAGAGATACTCATTCCCCTGGTTGTCTAAGAGGTCTCCTTTCGCATTAAATTGCAGGGTTCCGATACCCACTTCCAGGAAGGGTGTCACCGTGAGGCGTTGTTTTCTGATCAAATTTGGAAAGTCATAATGCAGGTTCATTCCAAAGGATGTGATCTGGCTTCTGAAGTTCAGATTTCGTTCAACACTTCTTTCATTACCGGTAAGTGTGCCCTTCATGGCATAAAAGTCAAATTTCCAGAAATGATTTTTATCCATATATGTTGAAACATATATTTTCCCTCCCGGCATTCCTCCCGCAAACAATCTGAAATTATCATTCACATCACCGAAGAAATGTAGTGTTCCTATACCGGCACCAATGACCGGTTTATAGACCCGGTTCTCGACCTTTTGCTCTTTAACCAGGAGGCTGTCAAAAAAATCTTCCTGACTGCTGGCAATAAATGGGAGCAGTAACACCGCACATATCAGGCTCAGGTATTTGGAAGGTTTTTTCATAGATCCGGGTAGACGGTTCCGGGGATTTATTTTATCCATTTTTGTCGGGTCAGCCTTAAGGCTTCCTTCACGGGAATTCTTCCATCATCCCGGTATGCAGTTACAAAAGCTTCATGAATACCGGTCTCTGAGGCAAGCTTTTTAATAAATGCACGGGCATCTTTGTATTCTTTAAATGACCCGGTGGTATATTTAAATAACCCCTGGTGTTCTTCCCTGTAAATCTCACCCAGGTTGTATTGAGCAAAATGGCGTTCGGCAGCCAGGGGTTTGCTTGTGGCAATTAGCTGGACCCGGAAGTAGATGCCATCCTGCGGTGGCAGGGGTTTGCTGACCACTTTAGTAGGCTTTGGTTCCGGCTGTGTCCGTTGCGGAACTTTTGTCTCAGGTTTTTTTTGCGGTGGAGCCTGGTATGAAGGAACCGAAGTAATGGATGTTTTTCCGGATGCATCATCAGCCATAAATGTTTTTATGACTCCGGCAAGTTGGTTTTCCGACATGGTATGTAATGCGAATTTTTCTTGTATGATCGGAATGGTACTCACCTCATCATTCATCATGTAGGAAAAAATACCCTCAATTTCCGGGGCTTGCACAGAGGTTCCCGAAGTAGGTATTACTTTGTAGGACACCAGGAAAAAAGGTTCGGCCGGCATTTTCATCCATAAGAACTTTGCAATGCCCCTTTTAAACGAAAAAATTGCACCTTTTCCTTCAACATTCTCAGCAGCGAATCCTTCCGGGATGGTTTCCTCAACTCTGGCAAGCTTTTGAACAAGGCCCCTGCTGACCAAAACACTGACGATCCAGCCATCTGATGCTTCTGATAAATACGGGACTTCCCTGAAGGCGGCCACATCCAGGACATCTCCGGGTTGTTGTGAAGATTCAGCCCTTCCCGAAAAAGCATACACATCAACTATCCCGGCCGGATCAGTATTTGGAGCCGGTTGAATCAACAAAGTTTTCGGCCCCAAATTTATTTCATCCCTGTCATTATCAATAATATAGGAGAATTTTCCGGCAACTTCGAGCGGTCCTTTCACAAACTGGCTGGTTGTAAGTTTGTATTTAATTTCCAGTTCGCTTTTGGAAGGCAGATTTAACCAGATAATGTTAACTTTTCCTTCAGAAAAACTGAAATCGGCTCCCGCCGATTCAACAGCGGCAATGGAAACTGCTTCGGGGAAGGATTGTTGTATCCGGGCAAATCCTGTCAGGTTCCCTTTATTGATACGAATGCTCACCTCAACAGGCTGACCTGCAATACTTTCCTGCGGCAGGTCAATGAGAGCCCTAACGCCCTGAGCCATAATAAGAGAGGGCAACAAAAGAACACTAACTGACAGGCACAAGAAAATGGTTCGTTTTTTCATTTTCTTAATGAATTGGGTTGGTTATTGAGTCTGATTATTACAATAATAACGATTATTGTTAAAACCTGAAAGAGAGTCCTGGTCTGAGCCTGTTAATAACTTTCCGGAAAATCAGAAATTCGGACTCAAAAGGTACCGTGAATAGAAGCTGTCGATATACTTTACTGCATCCTCTGCCGTATCTACAAGATCAAAAAGATCAAGATCCTCTTCAGAGATGTTTTTCTCATCCTTAAGCATGACTTCCTTTACCCATTTGATCAGTCCTCCCCAATACTCTGAACCCACCAGGATTATCGGGAACTTTCCTATCTTCTCCGTTTGTATCAAAGTAATGGCTTCAAAGAGTTCATCAAAGGTTCCGAATCCCCCGGGAAGTACAATAAAACCCTGTGCATACTTCATAAACATAACCTTTCTGACAAAAAAATGATCAAAAGTGATGAGTTTATCGGGATCAATAAACAAATTTGCAGATTGTTCAAAAGGGAGATCAATATTGATCCCCACGGATCTCCCTTTTCCTTTCCTGGCTCCCATATTTGCCGCTTCCATAATACCGGGGCCACCGCCGGTTATCACTCCATAACCTTTTTGTGTTAATAAGTATGCAATATTTTCGGCCAGTTTGAAATATTTTGATTCCGGTCCGGTTCTGGCCGAACCAAAAATGGACACGCAGGGACCAATCCTGGACAGTTTTTCAAACCCTTCAACAAATTCAGCCAGAATTTTAAATACTTTCCATGAATCCCTGGAGTGAAGTTCATTCCAGGTTTTGGATTCAAAGGCTTTTTTCACTTTATCTTCATTTGACATAGATGCGACTCCTGGTTTATATTACTGAATGAAATTAAGAAAGTGATCCGTTACTATCAGCTATGCAGCTATTCTGTAATTAGTAAGCTACTGAACGATCACTTTGCCCTGAAAGCTTTTTTTGTTGCATGTTGCCCGGATCAAATAAACTCCTGCAGGGGTGTCTGAAAGGTCTATTTCAATGCCATCCTCCCTGCCGGAAAGCCGGCCTTCAACAATATCTATTGTTTCCCCTGCCATGGAACTGATAACAATCCGGAAGATTCCAACTTCCGTCAAGCGGACACGGAATCTTCCATCATTCGGATTTGGATAGGCCAGAAGTTCAATTCCCGCATTTTCAATCAGACCGTGTGCGCCCAATCCGATCCCTCTGTTTACAAATAATCCGCGCCCATGAGTGGCTGCAATGATGGTGTTATCCACAGGCCTGTGTCGAAGCATATCAATTCTTACATTGGCCAGGCCATCGTTGTTTGGGATCCATGTAACATTTATTGAATCAAGATTTTCGGTTTTCCAGACTCCCAGTTCAGTGGCAATTATAGCGCTTTCCTTAATGTATGGGTGGTGCATGATCCAACGTACCGGCATATCCGGCAGGTCTCCTTCAACATTTTTCCAGGAGGTGCCTCCGTCAAGTGTCCGCCAGACTGAAGTCACACCATAATTACTGAAGCTCACCAAAATTTCATCATCACTGTATGAAACTGAAATGGAGGAAATATTGCCAGGGGGAAATTGCGGACTGCCAATTTCTGTCACTACCGGACTGCTTTCCGCGTGTTCAATTTTAAAGAGTCTCCCCGACTGGGTTCCGGCAAATACAACGGTATTGTCTCCGGGTGAATTCATGGAATATTTAATACATGAAAAAGGCAATTGGGCGCCTGTACCAAGAGAAATATACTCTCCAAAGGGCAAGGTAAGCATCTGTTTTATTCTGAGTATCTGGTCTTTTCTTTTAAGATCAAAGGTTGTAGCATTGGCATACAAGGTGTTGTTCCTGGAATCGTAATCGGCAGGATTGATAAATATCCCGCCTGAGTATTGACTGGCAGAAGTCCATTCCATAAGCTGATCTCCTGAAAAATTCCTGAACACATAGAAGCGGTTATACTGGTAGGAGGCAAGTATAAAATCAGGCTCGTCTTTATCAAAGAAACAATAGGCTCCATCCCCTCCAAGGATAAAATGCCGGTGGTCTAAGGGAACCCCCATATATCTGTAGGTACTGTTGTCCTGTGCCCCCGTTATATAATACTCACGGCCTGCGTCCGGATGAATGTCACAGGTGTACAACTGAAAGGTATTGAAATCTTTATTCCTTTCCTGAAACTTCGGATAGACTTCAGTTCCTTCCGTGGTTAAAAAGAATCCTCCATCCGTACAAAACAAAATGGTATCTGAGGAGCCAGGTTTATAAACCACCTTATGCTGGTCGGCATGCACATATTTATCCGGTGATCTGCCTCTCCAGTCTGATAAATAGTACCATGTTACACCACTGTCAAAAGATTTATGCTGATCGAGTCCTCCGGCATAAATGGTGTTGGGATTGTTGGGATCTACCTCAAGGGCCAGGGCGTGCCAGGCCAGGTAGGCCCATCCACCACCAGAGGAAGGCATGTTTGTTTTTTGCCAGGTTTCTCCTTTATCTGTGGATTTTATTATCGTATAAGCACTCATCAGTAAGAAATTGTCCTTGTTATAACTTCCACTGGCATAAACAGCATACACAACATTTGAATCGGAAGGTGCAGTGGCAAGAACAACTCTTCCCGGAATTTTCTTCTCAGGATCGGTTTCGGCAAGTATTTGTGACCGGATTGCAGTATACGCTGTCCAGTTGGCTCCATCATCTGACCACAGTATCACACTGGCTCCTTCACCATTTAAGTTTCTCTGTGTACCAACATACAGGCGTCCGCTGGCTCCTAAGGCAATATCTGACGGGGCATACGGTACGCCTTTACCCGGTATATCGGGGAGCACCTGCTCCCAGGAATCACCTCCGTTTACGGACCTGAACAGACCATCCGAGGGCGAACTTTCATGGTTTGCCCCTTTATAAACGCCGGAAACGGCGGCAACATAAAGAACACTTTGTCCATTCTCGTCCCGGATCACAATATCATTCACATAGGCAAAACCCCCATTGGTCCATGACCATGTATTACCGCCATCCACGGATTTCAGGATGCCATTTCCAACTCCCGATGACTCACGGTATATGATCACAGCTGTCTGGCCTTCTCCGGTTCCGGCATACATGACATCCGGATTATTTGTATCAAAAACGATGCATGAAACAGACAGGTTGTCAAGGAAATCATCCACGGGTTTCCAACTGCTGGAAGCATTAAAAATATCATCATTGTACCATATACCACCGGTCACTGCACCTGCCCAAACCTTTCTCCCTGCCGGATCATAGGGATCAAAAATCAGGGTCCTGGTACGCCCGCCAAGATTGGATGGTAATTCTTCCCAAACCAGTGACACAACATTGCCTGATTTATTCAGCCGGGTTTTTTGCCTGAGTTCCTGAAGTGCCTTTCTCAGGCGGTCTCCGGGCACGGTTCCTGTAGCAGGGTCCATTGTTTCGATGAAGTCCTGAAATGCAGCCATACCAGGCTGGTCGGGTTTTGGCTCTCCATCCATGGCACGAACCTGAAAGGGTTCCATTTGCCTGCATTCAGATTGTATTAAGGAGATGTGCCGTTCCCGTCTGTTCAGTCCATCCTTCTGAAAACCGAGAAACATAATAAACATTATAGCAAGTCCGATGGCGAACCTGTTCCGGGGACGAATTTGTTTCATTGCCTGGTTAATATATTCGTTCACGAATTTAATTCTTTTTTCAGAAATCCTGCCGTATGGCTCTTTGAATGTTTACATATCTCCTCCGGAGTACCGGCAGCAATCAGAAAACCTCCCTTTGGTCCTCCTTCCGGTCCGAGGTCAATAATGTGATCGGCCATCTTCACAACATCCAGATTGTGCTCGATCACGATTACAGTATTGCCCCGCTGCACAAGCCGGTCCAACACCTGAAGAAGCACCCTCACATCTTCGAAGTGCAAACCGGTGGTCGGTTCATCCAGAATATACAAGGTATTCCCTGTATCTTTCCTGGAAAGTTCAGAAGCCAGTTTGACACGCTGTGATTCCCCGCCTGAAAGGGTGGTGGATGGTTGGCCCAACCGTATATAACCCAATCCAACATCCTTAAGGATAGTGATCTTCTGGTTCAGTGATGGAATGTATTCAAAAAATTCAGAAGCCTGGTTTATAGTCATGTCCAGCACCTCACTGATGGATTTCCCTTTATATTGAACCGCTAAAGTTTCCGGATTGTATCGTTTTCCGTTACATTCATCACAAAGAACATACACATCCGGAAGGAAGTTCATTTCAATGGTTTTAACACCGGCACCCTGACAGGATTCACAACGGCCACCTTTTACATTGAAGGAAAACCTGCCGGCTTTATATCCTCTGATTTTTGCTTCCGGGGTTTGTTCAAAAAGTTTTCTGACATCTGAGAAAATGCCCGTATATGTGGCGGGGTTTGACCTTGGGGTTCTGCCCAGGGGAGATTGATCCACCTCAATAACTTTATCAAGGTATTCTATCCCCTCAAGGCCGTCATGCGGAAGGGGATCTTTCAGGGATTTGTACAATTGCCTGCTCAATATGGGATGCAGGGTCTGATTGACCAGTGAAGATTTTCCACTTCCGGAGACTCCGGTTACACAGATGAAAAGTCCCAGGGGGAAATATACATCCAGGTTTTTAAGATTATGCCCCCTTGCGCCTTTTAACAGTAGCTGTTTACTATTCACCTGCCGTCTTCCTGCGGGAATTTCAATTTTCCTTTTTCCATTCAGATAATCCGAGGTAAGGGTACAGGCTTTCAAAACTTCCTTAACGGGCCCTTCAGCCACGATTTTTCCTCCGTTCCGGCCGGCATGTGGGCCCATATCCACAATATGATCTGCCGATTCTATCATCTCCCTGTCGTGTTCCACTACTACAACGGAATTCCCGGCATCTCTCAGTTTCCGCAAGGAATTGATCAGTCTTTTATTGTCCCTCTGGTGCAGGCCAATACTTGGTTCATCCAGGATATAGAGCACATTCACCAGTTGCGAACCAATTTGAGTGGCCAGCCTGATCCTCTGGCTCTCACCTCCTGAAAGCGTTCTGGCGGGCCGGCTTACAGAGAGATAGTTCAAGCCCACATCCAGAAGGAATTGCAAACGGTTCCGGATTTCCTTTAGAATGTCTCCCGCAATTGTTGCCTGCCGGACTGACAGATGATTCTCAATATCTTCAAGCCAGTCTGCAAGAGTATCGAAGTCCATTTCTGAAAGCTGACCAATATGCTTATCGTGGATCCTGAAATGCAATGATTCCTTTCTTAAACGGAAGCCATCACATTCAGTACATGTAACATATTTTATGAACCGGCCTGGTCTTTTCCTGCCATGCACTCCATTGTTCATGTTTTCCTGGTTGGTTACATAGTTCACAACACCTTCAAAACTCAGAAAATAATTGAAAGAGGTCCCCAGTGAACTGTTCCTGATCATAAAGGACTCCTCGGATCCATTGAGTATTATATTCATGGCATGTTCAGGAATTTTGCCGGTTGGTGTGTCCAGGTTGAACCCATATTTCTGTCCCATGGCTTCAAGTTGCCAGAATATCAATCCATTCCTGTAGGCTCCCAAGGGCAGTATCCCCCCCCTCCTGATACTTATTGATGCATCCGGAATGATTTTCTTCATATCCACTTCAGGAACAAATCCAAGGCCATTACATTTCGGACAGGCTCCCTGTGGAGAGTTAAATGAAAAGGAATGAGGTGCAGGCTCATTATAAGAAATACCTGTGGTCGGACACATTAATTGCCGGCTGAAGTATCTGGGCTCCGTTTGTCCTTTTGGAAGGATCATCAGGATTCCCCGGCCATGTTTCATTGCCAGGCCCAGGGATTCTTTAAGGCGCTTTTTGTCGTCCTTCAACACCTGCAATTTATCAATGACGATTTCAATGAAGTGGGTTTTGTACCTGTCAACCTTCAATCCATGCACCAGTTCTCTTACAATTCCATTGATCCTTACATTCAGAAAACCCTTTTTCCTGATCTGTTCAAACAATTCTTTATAGTGTCCCTTCCTGCCTTTTACAATGGGTGCAAGAACATATATGTTTTGTTCCTTAAATTCTTTTAAGATAAGGTCAAGAATCTGGTCATCAGTATATTTGACCATGCGTTCCCCTGATCGGTAGGAATAGGCAATACCAGTTCTTGCAAACAACAATCTGAGAAAATCATAGATCTCTGTAATGGTTCCAACGGTTGATCTTGGATTGCGGATGGTGGATTTTTGCTCAATGGAAATGACCGGACTCAAACCGGTAATTCTGTCAACATCCGGCCGTTCCATTCCTCCCAGGAATTGACGTGCGTAGGCCGAAAGTGTTTCCATGTAACGGCGTTGCCCTTCTGCATAAATGGTATCAAATGCCAGAGATGATTTTCCACTGCCACTCAACCCGGTAATTACCGTTAAACGGTTTCTGGGGATAGCAACATCAATATTTTTCAAATTATGAACCCGGGCCCCATAGACCCTGATGTGTTCCTCTCCCGGCTTTTCTATTTTTGTTCCCTGTTCCCCCATTTTTATTATTAAGCCGTTTGCCGATGGTTGTTTTTCATAAGAATTAACTACGGAACCGAAACCGCACTTTCCAAATGATACACAGAGGTCCTGAAAGATTCTTCAGGAATGGTGATCTCATACATTTTTTGGCTTTTATTTGGCAAATAGGTGTCACGCAACCAGGGATTGAAGAATTTCAGCATTTTATAATTGATCCCAAACACGGCAGCAAAATTCACAATGGAATGAATGGTTGAATCAACTTTCACCTTAGTTACGGGTATGGGTGGATACAAATCTTCAGCCCTGAAGTGGAATCCATAATCTCCCGGGGCGCTAATGATAACTTTTAAAGCCAGCAGTCTGAAAAGGTACCTGCCTGTTTCATCATTCAGTAAAAGATCATAATAACTGTTTTCCTTCTGGCGATCAATCTGGGTATCCAACCCCCTCATGCCGTTATTATATGAGGCAGCCACCAGGGTCCAATTCCCGTACTTTTCATAGGATTTATTAAAATATGCACATGCTGCATGTGTTGCTTTTTCTATATTGTAGCGTTCGTCCACCTCCTTATTCACTTCCAGGCCATACTCCCTGGCAGTGCCTTTCATGAATTGCCAGAACCCAACGGCTCCAACCGGAGAGGTCACTTGCATCAATCCACTCTCGGCCAGTGCAAGATATTTAAAGTCACCGGGGACCTGATGTTCCCTGAGTATTTCCTCAATCACCGGAAAGTACCGGTTGGCCCTTTTAATAAATAAAAGAGTTTGCGATTGCCAGTAGGTATTCACCAGCAGTTCCCTGTCAAGACTTTCACGTACATCAAAGTAGTCAACCGGCACTGTTTCACCGGCAAATTCCACATGATCGGGAATATTTAGGGCAAATACCGAGTAATTGCGGTTGAATAAATCCTGAAACGCATCGTCCAGACCCCTTTCTGACCGGATAAAGCCAAACACCAGTCCCAGTCCTGCCACGATTGTAAAACCTAAAAAATATCTGGTTAAATGAAAATGTTTTCTCATGTTTTTGTACCCTATAGTATTTATAAATGTCAGAAATGCAAAAGTAGCTTTTTTAAACAGTTTTTCATCATTATTCCATTCCAGTCTGCCGGGGAAAACAATAAAACCTTCAAGGTTTCGGAAACCTTGAAGGTTTTAGCTGTGGTTTTTTTTTGATTGTAGAACGAACGTCCCCGTTCGTTCACCGGTCCGCAAGGACCGGGCTGCCTTTACAGGGACAATAATTTAAAAGTAATAGCTGAATCCTGAATAGACTCCAAAATAATAGGGGTGTGTATTCTTGGAGCTGGCCTCATTAATAGAGTTCA
>CAYOFK010000090.1:0-5901 GCA_964403185.1 uncultured Rikenellaceae bacterium
TAACACTGGATCCAATATTATAAGTTTCTGTATTTACATCCTGATTTTTATACAGGTAGGTTGACTGGTCAAGAGAGCGGCCCCTGGAAAAAATGTGGTTAAACCCCGCATTCAGGTTGGGGGCCCTGTTAATCTTTGATTGCTTCAGGGTATTTTCCTGTGTTATGGTATTGAGTTCCTGCTGTTTTACCTGGATGTTATTTTTATGGGCATACAGGATACAATCCTGAAGCGTCCAGATTTTTTTTTCCTGTCCCAGGACAGGAAAAAGAAAAATGAACAACAATACATACAATAATACTGATTTCATTGGTTGCTGGTCTTTTTTGAAGAAATACAAAGTTATTTATTCTATCCATATTAAAAAGCTATATTTCAATATTCTGCGGCATAATTGATTTGTCCAATTCCAGGGCTATTAATCCTCCATCAGTAATTAAGTAAAATGATCTCATGCCTTCTGTTGAGTCGCTTACCACTCATGAACTTAAGTATTTTTATACTCCCTGTTATCTTCGTATATTCATACATGTTTAATAACCAATAGACAAGTCTGTTCCAACTTTAAGTTGCAGTCCCGCAAAGGGACAGATTGTTGCTTTTCGTATATTCGTAGCCTGGGCTTTTAGCCGGAATACAAAACCATCTTTTTCATGCAAAAACAAATCCATATACAAGGTATTGGGAAAATCCAAATTCGTAAAAGTAATAAGGCCCGGCGCATATCTTTAAGGATCCGGCCCGGGTATCCTGCCGAGGTCATTCTTCCCACATGGGAATCATTCCACCAGGGAGAACGTTTTGCAAAAAAGAAAAAGGACTGGATCCTGAAACATTATAATAGAAATAAAAACAATGTCCGGCCGGCTTTAAATAATCAATCCATATTAAAAACAGCTCATAAAGACTTCCGGCTGATATTTTCAGCTCATGAATCTGACTTTTCATTAATACGTATCAGCGATCATGCCATACATATCAGGTATAAAAAGGGTTTGGAAATTGAATCCCCGGAAATCAGGAATGTTGCAGAAACAGGGATCCTGATGGCCCTGAAACTGGAAGCCCGGAAGTATCTGCCGTCCCGCCTGCATGAACTGGCATACCAATTCGGATACAGCTACCGGCAATTGTTCCTTAAGAATCAGAAAACCTTATGGGGAAGTTGCTCGGCACAAAACAACATCAATCTGAATATCCAGATAATGCGCCTTCCGGTCCACCTCATTGATTACATCCTGGTACATGAACTGGTCCATACCAAACATAAAAATCACGGGAATAAATTCTGGGACGAATTGGATGCTTGTGTTGAAAATGCCCATGCCCTGGCCAGAGAGCTCAGAAAACACAGAATCTTCCTGTCTGCATGATGGATACAGTAACCTTTTCTTCCGGATTTTCGTTCATGATAATACAATCCACCGGAGACCATAAGATGTGAAAACCTTTATTACCATCATATCACTCCTGAGCCTAAATTTGACAGCAGTATCCCAGGCCAATTTCCGGAACCTGAATCCCCGGTCCGCAATGTATGAGGATAGTATTCCCAATCCATATCCCCAAAAAACAGATGCAACCGGAAAATCACCTTTCACAAAACTCGACTCTGTGTATTATTACGACTGGATCTCCGGAACCAACTGGCAGCAGCAACAAAGTGACCTGCACTATTATGATGCACTGATCAATGACAGTTTAATAATCATCCGCGCATGGTCATCCGTGAGTGGATTGTGGGTTGATCAGATCCGGTATGAAAGAAGCTTTAACTTCCAGGGTCAAATACTTGAACAGGTGCGGAAGATCCGGAATGGTGGGTGGACAAACCACATAAAAACTTCCTATACCTATAAAACAAATGGCTGGCTTGACCATTACCTTGTGCAACTATGGAACCAGGGAACCCAAAGCTGGAACGATCTGATCAGGTACAGTTATAACTTTGATAATGAGGGGAATTGGATATATTATTTAAGACAAAACTGGAACCAGGACAGTTTAAAATGGCTGAATGTTTACAGGTTTGATTACACTTATGTGAATGGATTGAAAACGGAGTTTATCAGGCGCGACTGGAAAACGGATGTTTATGATTGGGAAAACAACAACCGGTTTTTATACAGTTATGTTGGGAGCTTTTTAAAGCAGGAGTTTGGTGAAGTATGGGACCGGGACAGTTCAAAGTGGGATCCAAACACCCTCATTGATTACCTCAGGGATTTGGATGGCAATATTACCGATAAGACTTACCAGGCCAGGAATGCCCAAGGCTGGTATAACACTGTAACTTATTCATACGAATACAATTCACAGCAGCTAAATACAGGCATCAACTACTATACCTGGGATACTGAATCTCTGGTCTGGAAAGAAAATGCCCGGTACGAATACGATTATAACGGCTATGGCGACCTGATCCTGGAAGTTTGGAAACTTTGGGATGCTGCGGGGACGGCCTGGGAAAATGATTACCGGATTGAATATTACCATTCGTCAACTGATGTTGCTTTAACAACCAATGCCTTCTCAAACCGGATCAGCATCTATCCCAATCCTGTCCGGGAAACGTTTTTTATCAGTTTTGACAGGGAGCCCGGACATTCCATCGCGATAGAGATCATGGACGGCCTTGGAAGAATAGTCTATACCGGAAAACTCGAGCAGAGGGTCACCAGCATCAGTAATTTCCGAGCACCCCGGGGGATCTACCTGCTGCGCATCTACTCCGGTGCACAGGGCGCCATTATGAAAATTCTGAAACTGTAAAACTCCCGGGCTTTATGTATGGAAGGCCGAGTTCACAAAATGATCCCTTAAGATCTTATGCAGGGCTTCCACATATTCCTGTGATTTCTTTTTGCCGAAAATTTTTTCAAACTTGGTCCTGAGGAAGTCCTTAATGCCTTCCTCCCATTCAAACCATGACAGCACGGAAATCTTTCCTGGTTCCTTTTTCTCAAAAGTACGGCGTATGATCTTTATCTGTGTTTGAAATGCCATAAAGGCTTTAATAAGAGTTTTTAAATCCCCTGAAAAATAATTTTCAACAAGCTTCAGATCATGTGGCATCACCTCATAGGTCATTTCATAAAAATCGCGAAACTGATTGTCCCAATTGATGTGATGAATAAAATAATTGGACACCTGGAACGTGTCCCGGCTTTTCTTTGGCTCAATGCTCCGTGCAAAGATACCCTTTAGCTCCGTCCTGTATTTTTCCTTAATGGCATCATCAAGAATGTATCCGACCTCTGTAGTGAAGTCGGCATATTCCCAGGTAAAATTCCGGGCTGTAAAATTTTCCGGGTTAAATGGTTGATGAAATGCAATGATGCGTTTAACGAAGTCCGCCTCATCCATCAGGAGGTCATAGATCGGATACAGTTTTTCTTTTTCAATCTTTCTGAAGATCTTTTCAGAAAAGTAGCCTTGTAAAACATTCCTTGAAATATTGTTGTTGTTTTCAAAAAGTTTTTTTACGTCCCTGGAATATAATTTAACATAATCGGCTATTTTACTGCGAACGTTAATGGATTTTTCAAAAAACACAATGCTGAGTTCAAGGGGGTAAAAATATTCGGACCCCACAGAATGCACCTGATTGGATTGGTTTAAATAATGACGGATCTTTAAATTTTCAGTTATCATTTCCTTGCCTTTCCTGCCTGGATAAAAGGATCAACAAAATACAAAAAGTCACTGACTTATCAAATCAGAACGATTGGTATTCGATAGTAATTCTATTGAAATACCATTGATTAAAAGGAAAAAGGCCGGATTAAGACCATGAAACAGCTCCCTTTTATATATCTTTACAGCCCCAGATCATCCCAATAAAGTGGATTGACATCAATACTAACATTAAAACCAAACATCATGAAATTCAGATCCGGAGTGCTTTTTGGTGATGAGGTAAAAGCACTTTTTGACTACGCGAATGAGAACAATTTTGCCATTCCTGCTGTGAATGTGGTTGGAACCAATTCTGTGAATGCTGTTTTGGAAACAGCCCGGGAAGTCAATTCACCGGTTGTTATCCAATTTTCAAACGGCGGCGCCGTATTTTTTGGCGGGAAAGGACTTTCCAATGAGAATCAGGAGGCTGCCATTGCCGGAGCCATTTCCGGAGCCTATCATGTTCATAACATGGCTGAGTATTATGGGGTATCTGTTGTATTGCATACCGACCACGCTGCAAAAAAACTGTTGCCATGGATCGACGGTCTTATCGGAGCAAGTGAAGACCTGTATAAAAACTCCGGTTCCCCCTTATATAGCTCACACATGTTGGATCTGTCTGAAGAATCTCTTGAAGAGAATATTGAAATATGTAAAACCTACCTTGCCCGCATGAGTAAGGTGGGCATAACCCTTGAAATTGAACTTGGTGTTACCGGTGGCGAAGAAGACGGCGTGGATAATACCGAAATTGAAAGTTCCCGCCTCTATACCCAGCCCGAAGAAGTTGCCACGGCCTATGAGGCATTATCGGGCATCAGTGAGGCCTTTACTATTGCGGCTTCTTTTGGGAATGTTCACGGAGTTTACAAGCCCGGGAATGTGGAGCTTAGGCCCATAATTCTTAAAAACTCGCAAAAATACATCCGGGAAAAATTCAATACCGGGAAAAATCCCGTGAATTTTGTATTTCATGGCGGTTCAGGTTCAGAAAAACACCTCATCAAAGAGGCTATTGATTACGGTGTGATCAAGATGAACCTGGATACGGATATGCAATGGGCTTTCTGGGATGGGGTGCGCAGCTATTATGAAGATAAAAAAGCGTATTTGCAGAGACAGATTGGCAATCCTGATGGGGAAGACAAACCAAATAAAAAGTTTTATGATCCCCGGGCCTGGTTGCGTAAAGGTGAAGAGCAATTTATTGTCCGCTTAAAAGAAGCTTTCGAAGATCTGAATGCCATTAACCGGAATGCTTAGGGATTTGAAATCCCGGAGCTTTGTATTCATCTCGCCGGACTCGAGAATCTGGGAATTGCCCAAAAAAGACGTATTGGTTATATAAAATCCCTGGAAGATCATAATATTCCTGTCAATCCCGGTTATATTGTAAAATGTGATACCATTCAAGATGCCCAAACCGTAATACCCGGATTCCTTAGAAATCCCGACCAGCCTGACGGGTTTTTTGCAGTCAACGATCTTACCGCAGATAGAACTCCACCACTATCATACTATTTAATTTAGAACTTATAAACGTAAATAAATCCGAAGTGCATATGAATGGCGCCCACAAGGCCTGGAAGCAAATTCCCCTTTCACGCGACGATGGAGCCCCGTTGTTTGCATACAGGGTGTTTACTGTGGAACCCGGTGGTTATACGCCATATCACCAGCATGATTATGAACATATGAATTTCATCATTGAAGGAGAAGGGGCCCTAGTTAATGAAAACGGGGAAGAACAGCCCATCTCTGCAGGTGATTTTGCCCTGGTTCTTCCCAATGAAAAACACCAGTACAGGAATACATCAGCCGACAAATCCTTTGTAATGATCTGTGGAGTGCCGAAAGAGTTTGAATAATTGAAGTGCCTTTTATGAATTAGGAAATTTTTTATCTTTGATCCCTGACAACCGGTCCGCCAAGTGGTGCGGACTACCTCTGAAAGACTCTGGATCATTGAGACGCGTAAAAAAGAAAGAAGAGAAGCTGATCAGGAACAACCGGCAGACCATCATGCTGAACCGGAGGGAAATGAACGCCCTGAAAGCCTTTTGCGAACGCTATAAGATCAAAAACCGGTCAAAATTCATGAGGGAAGCCATCATTACAACCATCCTCAAAAAATTCGATGAAGACTATCCCAGCCTGTTTGATGACGGCGAACCCAGCTTGTTTGCAGTGCAGGAAAAGACAGGGAGTTAAAGGAAC
>CAYOFK010000090.1:6001-12192 GCA_964403185.1 uncultured Rikenellaceae bacterium
TGGGATTAAACTTATCCGAATTTCACAGCCACCATCATCTCCATCGCTGTGTTCTTACCGTCTTCCCGTCCAACTTTCCACATTCCGTTTGTGAGTTTGATAAGCCTGATAGCTTCCTTATTGGCTTCCGTATCAAGACCGTTCAGAATTTTAATTTCCTTTATGGTTCCATCTGCATCCACAACAAAACTCAGGAAAACATGGCCCCTGGCATTGAACATCTTCATATGTAATTTGAAGAATGCCTGCAATCCCTCATCATGGCCTGTAAACTCCGGAAGGTCGATTGTAACCGGTTTGGCCTGAATTTCAAAATCTACCATATCAAGCTCCTCTGCCTGTGCTTCAGTCCGGGACCAACGGCCTTTGACAGCATGCTTCATCCGTATTCCGGATGCCGATGGCGCCCCGACAGCATAATTGCTAACACCTTCAGGAAGCGGCAGGGGTTGCTTCACGGTGGTATAGTTCCCGGACAGGTTCCTGATCTCTGAATCCAGGGCAATAAAGGAGGTGAATTGTGTCAGGAGATTGTATTTCATACCCAGGTCTGTAATCTGTTTCTTCAGTTTAACATCACCATAAGACACCTGTGAATAATCATCCAGGAGACGGATCTTTTCACGAACCCACAGATATTTTAACGCACTGTTGTCACGATCTTTATCTGCATCCGCGATCTTTATAACTTTGCGAAATATGCCATGTCCCGATTCACCATTCACTTCAATGGTACCGGAAGTTTTTCCCTTCCACTTCCCGAAAAGAATTACCGGCCGTTCTGCCAGCACATCAGGAACAGAAGAAGGTTCAACCTCATAGGCATCAAAACCATTAAACCGTATTTCTATATTTGTCAGCACGGGACTGGAAATATACTTCCTGAATTTTGCGGCAATGGCTCCGGCTTCATTTTCACCGGTCACAATAAAAGGTTCTCCCCGGCCAATATGGGCCATTCCCTCAATTAAATACCTGTTTACCGATGAACCTATTCCAAAAGTGAAGAAATTAGCATTTCCCAGGTTTTGATCGATGAAATCAAAGGTCTGTTTTTCAACCGACACATATCCATCTGTGGCAATAACAAAACTCCTGGAGAAGCCCTCAGTTCCCGGCAGGGCCATGGCTTTTTTAAGAGCAGGTAACAATTCCGTTCCTCCTCCTCCGGCTTGTTTGTCAACAAAGGCGATAGCTCTTGAAATATTTTCACCCTTTGCGGCAACGGATCGTTCAGAAAAGATACTGGATCCTCCGGCAAAAAGTAATACATTAAAACGGTCTGTGGGTTTCAGGTTACTGATCAGATTACGCATCAGTTGTTTTGAAACATCTAATGGAAATCCATGCATGGAACCCGAAACATCCACTATAAAAATATACTCACGTGGAGGGATTAATTCCTGAAGCACTCTTTTTGGGGGCTGTATCATGGCCAGGAAAAAATTTTCCTCTTCGCCTTCATATAGTAAAATACCCGATTCAATTTTATTGCCGGCCAGCCTGTATTGAAGAATAAAATCCTTATTCCCCTTTGAGGCATCGGTTGATTTTAATTCGATCTCAGCTTTTGTTTTGTTCTTAAAATCAATCAGTACTTCATGAGACCGGCATTGCAGAGACTGGATGGGAATTCCGGTCGATAACCGGATATTTATGTCAAATGTATATTGGGGTCTCTCCCCTTCCTTCAGAAAGGGATTTGCAACCCAGTTTTCGATAGTATTGTTCTCTCCACCGGACTGGTACCGGGGTCCAACAACTGTGGGATATACAAATTCATACGTGCCGGCATCGGGGATCAGGAGTTCGGTATAGCTTAATTCAACTTTAATAACATCTCCGGGCAGGATATTGGCAACATTCATTGTAAACACATTGGGGCGTTCCTGCTCTAAAAGAGAAACCGTTTGTCCATTAGCCTTTGCCATTTCATAATTTTTCCTGGCCTGGTCTTTTTCCTGAACAATGGCAATGATCTCGCGCTCACCAATGGTCATTTTCATGCCATAAACAGCGGCTCTTGCAGACGCTGGAAAAACGTAAATGGCCTCCAGGGTATTGTTGCCCGTATTTTTATAAACCTGCACAATGGTAACATCAGCAATAACTCCTGCAATGGTAACATTGGCGCTTGTACTTTTAAGCGGCAAACGGTCTGTTTCCGGATCGTCACTCTGAACAAAGAAGTAAGGTGACAGGGTTTTGTCGCCTGAACCCTCAGAGTCGTTAAATGCGTCAATTTGGGCAAAAAGACCTGAAGGGCCCGGCAAAAATAACAGAGTTACAAAGCACAACACTATTTTTACCGTATTAAAATAATCTATAATAGTTCTCATGATTTTAAGTTTTTAACTTTAATTGTTTAAAATTTGTTTATGTAAACGCGTTTAACCCTATGATGCAGTGCAGACAATAATTCCATAAACCATAGTTTTCTTTTTTGGAACAGTCTTTGTGATTTACTGATCAACAGATAGAATTAAACAATTGGATTTCAGGACCATATACAGGCATGGCAAGCGGTACAGGAAGTATGATAATTCTTCTGACGAAAAGCTGATACTGATCTATAAGAGAACAGGGGATGTTGAAACTGTTGGCATCCTCTTCGAACGGTACAGCCATCTGGTGTACGGTACATGCCTGAAGTATCTTAAGCATACCACCCGGGCCGAAGATGCAACCATGGAAATTCTCGAAGGATTGTTCGGGAACCTGCTGAGTCATGAAATAAAAAATTTTCCGGGCTGGTTATACCGGGTCAGTCAGAACCATTGCCTGATGGCATTAAGGGAAAAACAATTCATACTGACACCTGATTACAAGATCATTAATCATAAGGAGGCCGGCCTGTTTATGGAATCTGAGCTGGATTTGCATCAATATGAAACAAAAGAGTCTCTTCTCAGGGCTATAGAGGAAGGGCTTCAACAGCTGAGCAGGGAGCAGGAAAGGTGTCTGACCCTGTTTTATTTAAAGAACAGGTCATACCAGGAGATCTCTGACACGACCGGTTTTGACCTTAAGCAGATTAAAAGTCACATCCAGAATGGCAAAAGAAATTTAAAAAACTATTTAATAAAGAATGGAAAAGCGACCACATAGCCGGTTGATACTCCCTTCAGGATGTCTCACAATGGAAGCTCTTGAGCTTTTCCATAAAGGAGATCCCGGAATCAGGGAACGCAGCTATATTGAAGAGCACCTCAGCTCCTGCCCCTTTTGTAAAAAGGGGTATGAGGGATTGGTTTCGTCCGGAAATTTTGAAGATCATAAAACCACTGTTGAAAAAATCCGTTTGGCCCTTCACTCTCAGGTCAGACAAAAATCAACACCCGGTAAACCTGCCTTCCCGGGTTCAGCAAGGTTTGGTTATATTGCTGCAGCCGCCAGCATCTTGCTTCTGGCGGGAATGTTTTCAATATTTACATTACTGATAAAAGATCATCGGGATTTTGTTGCTGAAGAAACCGGGGACGCTCCTGATATCACCGATACACTCTTACATGAACCGGTACCTGACCTTACCGAATCAATAACTGCCACCGGCAAATCAAAAAAAGAAACAGCGGCTTCTGAAGAACCGGAAAATGCAGGGGCCGTCTACCGGAAACCGGTGGTCAGTGCCTTAAAAGGGTTGAAGGAATCTGATACGCAGCAGAAAGCCGATTCAATTGTGGAGTTTTTTTCAGTAATCGCAGACGTTGAACAGGCCACACCTGATGTTGACAGCACCACCATCCTTGAAGAATTCGAAGCTGTTGAGAATGAAGTATTGGCAGTAGATCCGCCCGCGCAGGCTGATATTGAAGCCCGCCGGACTGTTTCCGGAGCTCAGTCAAAAAATGCGGCTCCCGCTGCACTGGGCATATCTGAAATGTATGATGAAATATCTGAATCTGCCCCCCAATTCTTTACCGATGAATATGAAAACTTTAATGCTTATATTCAGGATCGTCTGGTTTATCCCGATTCTGCATATAATACTGGAATGGAGGGCGTGGTATTTATAGAGTTTGAGATTACTAAAAAAGGGAGGACAAGGCAACCAAAGGTCCTGGTGCCGGTGCATCCACTTCTTGATAAAGAAGCATTAAGATTGGTGAAAGAATCTCCCAAATGGATCCCCGCCCATGTAAATAATAGACCTGTTGATTCAAAGATCAGAGTGCAAATCCCGTTTAAAATACAGTAATTCCCGAAAAAAAATACAGAATATCCGGGTCTGAATTACTATTATTTATTCAGATGTTGTAATTTTAGGGTGAAAAGTTGGATCATTATCAAATGGAAAAACTCTATTTCCCGGGAACAAAACATACACCTGACGTCCTGTTGGAAACAGGAAAGATAAAACTTACCGGGCGATCGGTCCCTGCCGATCCTGAGCTTTTCTTCAAACCCATTTATAATTGGGTTGAATCCTATGTTAACAGAGGATTGACTGATACCATTTTAGAACTTGACTTTGAATATATCAATACAGCATCCACAAAATGGGTATTTAATTTGCTGAAACTCCTCGGATCAGATGGCAGTGCCAGTGAAAAACTAAAAGTTACCTGGTGTTATGAAAATGGTGATGATGATATGTATGATCTCGGACTGATCTTTCAATCACTGGTCCCTACAAAATTCAAGTTCATAGAAACTCCTGAGAACAGGTAGCTTCCATCCGTTTTGCAAAAATCTGTTTTACTCAAAGCATTCCGTGATTTTGTCATGGGTTTCAGGACGTTTATGTAATATTTTAAACAATATGTTACATAACATGTTTTTTTAATCTACTGACAGCAACCTTTTTACACCCTTTTCCGTCTAAGTATATAGGGAAGTAAGGGTGTTTGGCTCAAAATTTGGAGCAAAAACCAGGCAGGCATAGCAATATAAAAAATACAGGTAATTTTTAACTTTTAGTCTCATAATCAGATGTTCAGCATTTTTAGAAAACAAGGCATATTAAGATCAAAGGATCCGACAAAACAGGCCATCATTAATTTCCTGAAGGAGCATGAAAAATGCACCTACGGCGAGATCATTAAGAATCTTTCCATTTCTTCTAATTCAGGAATGAAAATTATCAACGAACTGAAAGAAGAGGGCATCATAAGTAATAAGATCATGCCTCCTTTCTATCAGCTTGCCGGTAATTTTAAATAACCGGCAGCCTTATTTAAGATTTCTTGATTTATTTATTAAGAACGGACACAGCCCGCTATCGGGCTGTTTTTTTTTTATCTTTATTTCCGGAATGTAACTGAGCACTGTAAGGAAACAAATATTTCAAAAATGAAGAATAAAAAAACACATCAGCGCATTACCCGAAATGAATTTATTAAGCGCAGTTCGGCCGGTTTGATTGGTGTCGGTGTTATGCTTAATAACCCCGTGACATTTCTTAATTCTGCCAGGTCTTTAAAAAAGGTCACCCTTGGACGGTCCGGACTCAAGGTCACTTCTGTAGGATTCGGGGCCTCCCGCACACAAGAACCGGCTCTTCTGAAGGCGGCCCTGGATGCCGGAATGAATTTTATTGATACCGGACGGTCCTATGCTAATGGTCAGAACGAAGTGATGGTTGGTAAAACAATAAAAACCATTAGAAAAAGCCTGGTTATTCAATCCAAAGTAAAGATCAAACCTGCCGAAAAAGGTGTGGCATTGCTTTCAAAAAAAGCACGGAAAAATATACAATCCATAATGCAAACCTCCCTTGACGCCAGTCTGGCCGCCCTGCAAACAGACTATATTGATATTTGGCTGATACATGGTGTTGATTCTGTTGACATCTTACATCATGAAACAGTTTTGGATTTTTTTGAGCATAAAAAATCACAAGGGATCATTAAGGCCTGCGGATTTTCCACACACAGCAACCAAACTGCTTTGTTGCAATCTGCCAATGAAAAAATGTTTTATGATGTTTACATGGTCACTTATAATCATAAAGGGGCCTTTGCCCATTCCAATAGCAGTCAGGTTGACAAGTACGATCAAAATGCAGTGGAAAAGGAATTAGAAAAAGCATTTGACAATGGGGTTGGAGTCATCGGCATGAAAACCTGTTCGGGCGGGCCATATGCACCGGAAGGAAATTCTGAACCGACCTTCGGACAGGCTGTAAAATGGGTGGTTGAACAACCTTATGTACATACCGCTGCCGTTGCAATGGCCAACTTCGACCAGAT
>CAYOFK010000091.1:0-12062 GCA_964403185.1 uncultured Rikenellaceae bacterium
ACATCATCCGGTCCATTATGGAGATACTGAAAACGCATTAGTGGCACGTCAGAGGACGAACGGTGAAAGCCCAATTTAATTGTCTGACATCCACCAATAAAACAACATTCCTATCCCAACCAAATGCCATAAGGGGCTGTCTCAAAAGCAACATAATGGCATCATTCCGTACTTGATACGGAATCTTTGTAATGTGAAAATCAGGCTTTTATGGATTCCTGCTTTCGCAGGAATGATATGTAATCTGACTTTTGAGACAGCCCCACGAAGGACAGAAGTACCAGCATTGGGCCTGTCCCCCTTGGGCGGATGGGACCAAAGGGATGATGATGCGCTCAACAGTAGGCTTCATGCCCATTACGACTTTAATATTCAATATCCGGATAGCGTTCTTTAAGTATTTTAAGATTTCCGGCAATGAGGCCACTCCGCTGCCTGACGCACAGGTCTGTGCGACCGGCATCTGCGGGAGTGTTCACAACATAATCCACCAGTTTATCAATTGTAGAACATGCCACATGCATGCGTGTGTCTGATGAAGCATAATAGATCAGGACGTCCCCGTTTTCTTTCATTATCCAGCCACTGCTGAATACCACATTTGAGACATCCCCAACGCGTTCGATACCATGCGGCGCCAGGAAGTGTCCCCCGGGTGAGTAAATAAGCTTTGAAGGGTCTTCCAGGCTGGTCATGAACATATACAGGACATAGCGCAGGCCGGCAGCCGTGCGGCGTACGCCATGAGCCAGATGGAGCCAACCCAATTCAGTCTTTAAGGGCGGAGGGCCCAGTCCGTTTTTTACTTCCTTTACAGTATGATAACTTCTTGTATCCATCATCACCTGGCTGGCTATTTGTGCATGTTCCATACTGTCTGATAAACCCCAGGCAATGCCCGAATCACCGGTATCAATAAAAGCGTCCTGCGGCCGGGTGTAAAAAGCATACTTTCCATCCACAAACTCAGGATGTAAGACACAGTTGCGCTGCTGTTGTGCCGGTGTAACCAGGTCGTCCAGCCGTTCCCATGACCTCAGATCCTTTGTGCGTGCAATGCCACAAGCCGCCAGGGCCGCTGAAGAATCTTCGGGATGCGCCGGGTCTTTCCGCTCCGCACAGAACAAACCATAGATCCAGCCATCCTCATGTTTGGTCAGCCTGATATCATACACATTCATTTCAGGATCGTCTGTCACCGGCATGCTTATGGGAAAATCCCAGAATTTAAACCGGTCAATACCATTCGGACTCTCGGCCACGGCAAAAAACGATTTCACATCCACTCCCTCCGACCGTGTTACCAAGTAATACCTTCCATTTAACTCAATGGCGCCGGCATTAAAAACAGTATTCATTCCCAACCGTTCCATCAGGTATGGATTGGTATCATAATTGACATCATAACGCCAGAAAACAGGAGTATGCCGCCAGGTCAGGACAGGATTTTCGCACCGTTGAAACACACCATTTGTGTCCCGGAGTTTTACATTGGGCAGGGCCACAAGTTCATTGTATTCCTGAAAAAGCTGCATCAATCTTTGGTCAAATTCCTTTCGTGTCATGGTGGGGAGGTTTCAGGTTTCAGGTTTCCCCATTCTCAGGAAGCCTGTCAAACCAGTTAAATTTTAAAACTACCGAGGTCACTGCAAAAACAGCCAGTCCGGCCAGCACATATTTGTATTCTCTGAGGATCAGATATATTGGCATTACAGTGAGTGACATTTGCCAGATGATGCCTGTCAAACTGTTGAACATATCCCTGCGGAAATCTCTGTTAGGCTGAAAATCAGGATTGAGAGTGCGGATTTTATTGTAAACCGGTTTCCAGAAACCCCAGGGCCGGACATTTTTATAAAATTCCACAAGTACTTTTTCCTCATCAGGTTTGGTCAGAAGGCAACCCACTATTGAACCCATGGCAGAAATTGTGAATATGATTGGAAAGGAAACCAGAAACGAAGCATCTGCCAGCACTTTCGGAACCAGCAGAGAGGCCGCAAGCCCTGCCACCATTCCCCAGAAATATCCATACCCGTTGAACCTCCACCATATCCATTTGAGTGCATTTGCTACCGCATACCCACCAAACAGGGCTCCGGTGATCCAGATGAAGATCTCATTAACACTGCTGATGAAAAAGCCAACAAAAATACCTGTAATAACCACTGCAAATGAGGCCAGATAACTCATCTTCACATATTGCCTGTTTGTGGCATTCGGATTAATGAAGCGTTTGTATATGTCATTGACAATATATGCAGGCCCGGCATTTACATTGGCGGCAAAAGTTGACATGAACGCAGCAATCAATCCGGCCAGCACCAACCCAAGTAAACCTGCCGGTATGTAATTACTCAGGGCATACGGCAGGATCTTCTCAAAATCAATCCCCCGTGAGGTCATCAACTCATCCGCATTAAAATATACAAGGCCGATCAGGGCAATCCCAGTGATCATAAGATATCTGGGGAAATACAACACCAGGGAAACAGTCCCGCTCATGAGCGCTGATTCCCTGGGACTCCGGGCTGCAAGCACCCGCTGCATATCATATCCGGGAACCGGACCGGCAATACTTACAAAAATGCCCCTGAAAATAGCCATCATCATAAATGCACCGAACATCTGGTACCCGTCACTTTGTATCTTTTGCATCACTTCAGGTCTGAGAGCACTCCAGTCCAGATCAAGTTCCCATCCGAAAAGAAGGGATTTCCAGCCCTCAGGTACGACTGCTTCAATCTGGTCAGGAGAGATCATTTTCATTACAACGATCCCGATGGTAATGCATGAAACGGTCATGATCACAAACTGCAATACCTCTGTCAGAACCACGCTGTACATCCCGCCTTTAATAACATAAAGTGTGGTGATCCCCATAATTAACAAAGCATACATTCGCTCTGAAGAGATGTACAGGCTTCCAAGTTCCAAAGACAGCTCCCATGGCAGAAAAGTGGTTGCGAATTTTCCTATTCCTTCAAAGGCATAAGCGATGAACCCGATGACCGCCACCAGGGCAAAAACAACCACACTGATGTGTGACAGCCTGGCTCCCCTTCCTTCTCCAAACCGGGTTTTCAGCCATTCCGCCCCTGTAAGTACATTCGAACGCCTGAGCCATACGGCCAGAAATATCATTAGAAAGATCTGGTTCCAGACCGGCCACAACCAGGGAATCCAGGCGCTCTTCACTCCATACACAAACAACCAGGCTACCATCATCATGGTTCCCGAAATATCAAACTGGCCCGATGCATTTGAGAGTCCCAGAAGATACCAGGGCAGGTTCTTTCCTCCCAGGAAATAGGACTCCAGGTTTTTCCGGGCACGGCCGGAGATCCAAAAACCAAGCAGGATTGTCAGAAAAAGGTAGCCAAAAATAATAGCAATATCGAGGGTTTTGAATTGCATGACAGATTGAAGTTTTTGCCAAAAGGAATCAGATTGGTAAAATTAACAAATCAATACAAAAATCCGAATAAACAGGAAGAGCACAGAGCGTAGGGAAAAAGAGGTGGGTGGTGAGAGGTGAGTATTAAATATTTGTGAAGTGTTAATGAGATCCTGAACCCCCGTCCAGCTTCGCAGGCCGGGTTTCAGGATGACCTTCTTCTTGTTTGGTTTTTCAGCACGCTATAAGGCGCCTGGCATGAAAATGTGTGAAGCCCTGAAAGGGCGTAATATAATAGCCCCGGGCATCGCCCGGGGTATCACGGGTACCCGTGATACCGGTCCGCCCTTAATGCCAATCAGAAGATAATGGCTTTGCCGGACCGGAAAAGGGGGAAGTACAGGGCGGAGCGCAGGGCAATTCGGAGACCATCTCGAAGATGGCCTCCGATTGAGGGGGAGATGAGAGCCTCCGTCGCAGGTCTTTTCGACAAGCTTCGCTGTGGGAAATAATTCGACTGTTCCAATTTTCATCATCCCTGTATTCCCATATTTTATTTATATTTCATAAATTCGATGGTAGAATGTGGGCCGGAGTGCCAAAGGAAAACAATGGATTGCTTTCAGATTAAAAGGAGATAATAGTCATTCGGCTTATGCAAAAAAACAGCTACAGAGCACTGGGAATGATGTCCGGAACATCCCTTGACGGGCTTGATCTGGCACTGTGCCGGTTCACAAAACAAGGGGGACGCTGGGATTTTCAAATAGAAGCAACATCCACCCTTGATTATCCTGACCGGCTGCTTAACCAACTAGCCACAGCACAGGATCTTGATGGCATGCATCTTTTACATTTTCATCAGGAATACGGCAGGTTTCTGGGCAAAGCGGCACGGGAGTTCCTTGGAAAAACAGCACAATCCTGTGATCTGATCGCATCACACGGACACACTGTTTTTCATAAACCTGAACTTGGGTTGACATTCCAGGCCGGTAGCGGCACACAGATTGCCATTCAGGCGGAAACAGACACCGTATGTGATTTCCGCACACAGGATGTGGCACTGGGAGGGCAAGGTGCACCCCTGGTACCCATTGGCGATAAACTGCTGTTCAGCAACTACGACTATTGCCTCAACCTGGGTGGTTTTTCAAATATTTCTTTTGATCATTCAGGTAAACGGGTGGCATTTGATCCCTCACCTGTGAATTTTGTACTGAACCACCTGATGAAATATTTTGGCAAAACTTATGATGAGGATGGAAAAACAGGAAGACGCGGCCGTATAAAACAATCCTTACTGAAACACCTGAATGGGTTGGAATATTACCGGATAAAAGGACCAAAATCCCTGGGACGGGAGTGGGTTGAGAAAGAATTTCTACCTGTAATTCAACAATACGACAGTTCTCCCGAGGACACCTTAAGAACAGTTTATGAACATATTGCCGGACAAATAACGGAAAGCATCCGTAATTATAAACCCGGGAAGGTCCTTGTAACCGGTGGCGGCACACACAATATATTCCTGATGGAGCTCTTGGCTGAAAAAATGCAGCATACATTAGTCAGGGCAGAATCCGAGATCATTGATTACAAGGAAGCCGTGATCTTTGCCTTCCTTGGAGTCCTTCGCATCAGAAATGAGATCAATTGTCTGGCTTCCGTAACCGGAGCCGAAAAGGACCATTCTTCAGGCACCATTGTCAGATTCCCAACTTAAGCATTACAAATAAAAAATTGACATTTCCCTATTACATGTTTACATTTGACTATTCAATTTAAAACAACAGCGATGATAATAAACTTTTCAGCTTATAATCCAACCCGGCTTCATTTTGGACGAAACTGTACAGATAGTTTGGGTGAAGTTTCAAAAGGATACGGCAATAAAGCCCTGCTCCTTCTTGGTAAAGGATCCGTGAAAAAATACGGTTATTATGACAAAATACTAAGCCTGCTGCAAACCTCCGGCATTGAAGTGATCGAATTTGAAGGGATCAAACCCAATCCTTTGGTGGAAGATGTGGAACGGGCTGCCGCCCTGGGGCGCGAGAATAAGATTGAGGTGATCATAGCCCTCGGAGGAGGAAGTGTTATCGACTCAGCAAAGATCGTTGCCCTGTGTGTAGCTTCAAATCATAAAGCCTGGGATTTTATGACCAGGAAGGTCGCTCCGGAGAAGAGCATTCCGCTTTTGGCCATATTAACCCTTGCGGCAACAGGGACAGAAATGAATGCTGCAGCCGTAATTCAGAATCACAATACGGGACAAAAAATCGGTCTGGTCCATGAACTTAATTTTCCCAAACATTCTTTCCTCGACCCCCAGTTCACTTCTACGGTTCCGGCTGATTATACAGCTTATGGCATCGTGGATCTGATCGCCCACTCCCTGGAAGCATATTTTGGAAAAGGCGAGCCAAGCCTGACGGACCAAATCGTTTTTTCAATTATCAAAGATGCCATGCATTGGGGTCCGGTTCTCATGAAAGATCTTTCAAATTATGATCTAAGGGCCAACATCATGCTTGATGCAACCATGGCCTTAAATGGCCTGACTTATTACGGCAAAGAAGGGGGCGACTGGGGTGTTCATGCCATTGGCCACGAGTTAAGCTTTTTGTATGACACCCCTCACGGGGCTTCATTAAGCATTGCCTACCCGGCCTGGTTAAAGCTCCAGGGAAATAGGATCCCCGACCGGATCAGTAACCTGGGAAAAGGATTGTTTGGGGTTGAGAATGTTGAAGAAACCATCCAAAAACTAACGGATTTTTTTGTGAGTCTCAATTCCCCCGTATGCTTTGCAGATATTAATCTTGGACAACCTGAAAAATCAGAGATCCTGGGACAGATGGCTAAGAACAGGATCACGGGAATGCACCATTCCCTTACACGGGAAGACCATATTGAATTGGTCAATGCCATGATGTAATGTCCGGTTTATTGTGCATTCAAAACTATTACGATCAAATACAAATCACAGATAAATTACTGAATATGAAAAAACTTCTGATACTAACTTTATTGCTCACCACAGTGTCAATAAGAAACACAGATTCCTGTACAAATTTCTTAATTACAAAAGGGGCATCAAAAGATGGGTCAACCATGATCACGTACTCGGCAGATTCTCACGTTTTGTATGGTGAATTATATTTCGGGCCGGCAACAGATCATAAAAAAGGGAGCATGCTGGACGTGTACGAATGGGATACCGGGAAATTCCTTGGAAAGATCAAACAGGTTGCACATACCTACTCAGTTGTTGGTAATATGAATGAATTCCAGGTCAGCATAGGAGAAACAACCTACGGAGGAAAAAGTGAACTCAGGGACACAAGCGGAATCATAGACTATGGGAGCCTGATGTATATTACTCTGCAGAGATCAAAAAGCGCCCGCGAAGCAATTAAGATCATCGCCGAATTACTTGCTGAATATGGATACTATAGTTCCGGAGAATCGTTTTCAATTGCCGATCCTGAGGAAGTATGGATCATGGAAATGATTGGAAAGGGGGAAGGCAGAAAAGGCGCCGTATGGGTTGCACGCAGGATCCCCGACGGATACATATGCGGACATGCCAACCAGGCCAGGATCACTACATTTCCGCTTGAAAACGGCAGCACATCCATCTCCTCTGACAAGCTTGATCAGATCTTCAATAAGTCCGTATCAACCGTATATGCGGCGGATGTTATTAAGCTGGCCAGGGAAAAAGGATTTTTTGACGGTCCGGATGAAAAATTCAGTTTTTCAGATACCTACGCACCGGTGAGTTTTGGCGGAGCTCGTTTTTGTGAAGCCCGCGTTTGGTCAGGTTTCAACAGGGTGGCTTCAGGAATGGAATCCTACCTGCAATATGCCATGGGCTATGACCTGAACAACAGAATGCCGCTTTGGGTTAAGCCGGATGAAAAATTAAGTGTCCGTGATGTGATGGAAATGATGCGCGACCATTATGAAGGAACACCCATGGATATGACTGCGGACATGGGGGGAGGTCCCTTCCGGAATCCTGTACGCTGGCGCCCCCTGACCTGGGAGGTTGATGGTCAAACCTATTTCAATGAACGTGCCATTTCCACCCAGCAAACAGGTTTTTCATTCGTCGCACAAAGCCGGGACTGGCTGCCAAACCCTGTTGGAGGGATTTTATGGTTTGGAGTGGATGATACCTATTCTACTGTATATGTTCCCATGTATTGTGGGATAACTGAAGTGCCTCAGGCTTTTGCAGTTGGGAATGGAAGCATGATGGAATTTACTGTGGAATCCGCGTTCTGGGTGTTCAACCTGGTTTCTAATTTTGCCTATACCAGGGCGGTTGATATCTATCCTGATGTCAGATTGAAACAGGCTGAACTGGAAGACCAATTCGCAGAAGAGGTGAAAAAAATTGATGAAGTGGCCGGCAACCTGTATCAAAACAATAAGGATAAAGCGGAGGCCCTGGCATATATCACAGATTATTCAGTAAAAACCGGCAATCAGACCGTCGAAATCTGGAGAGATCTTTACGGCTTTCTTTTCACCAAATACATGGATGGAAATATTAAGGAAGCCAGGGAAATACCCCATGATCATATTTATGTTAATCCCAAAATAAAACAACCCGGATACGGTGAGGATTGGTACGGCAACATTGTGAAACAAACCGGGCAGAAGTTTAAACAGCCTGTGAAGAAGGAATAGGGCATGATGAAAGGATGAGGATGAGTTGAGGCTGAGGATGAGGATGAGTAGAAATTCTACTTTTGTGACAGGGGCTGTCTCAAAAGTCAGATTACATATCATTCCTGCGAAAGCAGGAATCCATAAAAGCCTGATTTTCACATTACAAAGATTCCGTATCAAGTACGGAATGATGCCATTAGGTTGCTTTTGAGACAGCCCCCTACAGGTGGTCGACTGTAGATCGAACGTCCTCGTTCGTTCATCGGTCCGTCAGGACCGGGTTTTAAGGCTAACAATGAATGATCTGTAAATTGACCATTACAGATACTTTTTTAAATTATTCTTATTAAAGGCTGCATCATTACAAAATATTTTATTAATATTGCGCTCGATTTCCGAAATAAATGACCTGAATTACAAATATTACCGAGATGGATTTAATGAATATTGTTGATAAGGAATTTGCGGTTGACAATAAATTTCCAAATTTTAGCACCGGAGATACCATAACTGTTCATTATAAAATTAAAGAGGGAAACAAGGAACGCATCCAGCAATTTCGCGGTGTTGTTTTACAGAGAAGAGGCAAGGGACATACCGAAACCTTTACCGTAAGAAAAATGTCAGGCAATGTTGGTGTGGAACGGATCTTTCCCATTGCCTCCCCTTTCATTGAAAAGGTTGAGATCAATAAGCACGGGAAGGTCAGGCGGGCACGTATTTTCTACCTGCGTGAACTTACCGGGAAAAAAGCCAGGATCAAGGAGAAAAAATTCTAGGATCTTTCATTATGAAAAAAACCTTCCGTACCGGGAGGTTTTTTTTGATTGAATTCACCGGACTATTTGAAGTCATCCGGCGAGTTGCTAAGATTATGGGAAAAGATTGCAATATTGCCACTTGAATGAACGTCAGCAGGGTGTCTGTAGAGCGATTTTTCAAATCGCCAATCGACTTACACCGTTTTGCTATGCAAAACAGCACCGGCAATCTGAGTAACGTCGATCTACATTGGCTTTTCCTTAGCCTTCGCCTCAGCCTATATCCATCGGACCGCATGGAGCCATACCTGCGTGCCGTTGCCAGAGGCTATGGCCGCACGCTGTCGCTGGAGCTTTTGCGTAGGCGCCCGGTGACCGGCAGGCACGGCGGTCCGATGATCAGCCAAGCCCACAACCTCTCACCTCTCGGGGCTGTCTCAAAAGTCAGATTACATATCATTCCTGCGAAAGCCGGAATCCATAAAAGCCTGATTTTCACATTACAAAGATTCCGTATCAAGTACGGAATGATGCCATTAGGTTGCTTTTGAGACAGCCCCGCATGACATCCCTTAAAACTATTTCCCCTCCTCAAGTTCTTTAGCTTTTTTACGTGCTTCTTCCATGATCTGATCCGCTTTAGCATCTGCTTCTTTAATGATATTTGCCGCCTGTTTATCCGCCTCCTGCCGCAGTATACCGGCGGCACGTTTGGCAACATTCACTGCAATTATGTTTTTACCTTCAGTTTCCTTTTCAATTTTCTCTGCATTGGCATAGCCTTCTTTTTTAACAGTTTCAGCCGTTTCGCGGGCCATTCTTTTCAGGTTCTCAGATTCCTGCTCAGCTTTTTTCATGATTTTTGCCACTTCGGCGCTGACATCTTTTCTAAGCTTTTCTTCAATGATCTCTTTCTGTTCCAGGATCTCCTCCCTGATCTCTTTCACGGCAGCATCTTTAACAGTTGTGGAAGCACCCTCCCCAATAGTTGGAACTACCTTTGGATATCCAATCTTACCACCGATTTTGAGGGTCACCGGGATCTTATCCCCCACACTGAAGTTAAGTCCAAGTGCAGAAGCCTGATCTATAAGCTTATCCGCCATCTGGTTCGCGCCGGATCCAAGGGCTTCACGGGGAATGTCCATCTTTACAAGGTAATTCAGGGTTTGATCCAGGCCATGATCCCCGCTCACTCTGGCATTTATGTTGCCAAGCTTTACGTCGAATGGGGCCACTACGATCCTTCCATTCTTAATCCCAAACGAAAGATTGAGGTCTTTAAATGTATTGGTGAGTTGTTCATCCATTTTAAACAAGTCTTTTACCTGGTCAAAAAGCTTTGAACTCATCACCTGTATCTCTTCTGATCTTAGTGTACCCTCTCCGCTGATGCTGCTGACCACCGGCATCATACCCTGACCGAGAATGCCGCTGTAACTTAAGCTTGTGCTTACGGAACCCTTCAGATCCTTAGCGAAAGGGGCCAGACCCTTGATCATTGCGAAAGCCTTATAGGCGGCAGGGATATCAATGTTTCCGGCTACCAGGTTCATTTTCACTGATGGTTTCAGTGTATCCGATGTATCATAGGTCCCGGAGACATTGAGCCTGCCTTCCAGTATCTCCATATCCAGGTCATTAAGTATGAGCCGGCCGTTTTTCATAAGGATCAAGCCCGTCAGGTTCTTAATATCCAGATTGTTAAATAATACCCGGTTCAGCCGGGAGGAAAAATAAAAATCGATATTATGCGGGATACTGATGATTTCAAGGCTGCTGCTGTCATTGTCAGATTCTCCTGCAGAATCTGTTTCCGGCATCAGTTCGTTGATATCCAGAAGGGTTGAGTTCATTTCAAAACCGCCGGTAAGCACTTCGTCTTTTAAAAAGAATCCCAGGTAGTTTCCGAGTTTGCCTTTTAGCCGGATATCACTGCTGCCCAGTTTAAGTTGGAAGTCAGACAGGTCCAGAAATTCCGGGGATACGGTTAATTGGGCATTTGGAATGGAAACCGGAACAGGTGTTTGTGCATTTTCAAATTCAAAATCTTTGAGTCCAAAATTCCCCTCTGCATGAAAATCCTCGTAACGTTCATTCTCAATGGAGGATAAGCTCCCGTCAATGCTGATATCCATCTCGAGCATTCCTTTCAGATGCACATCCTCCATGGGCACCACCTCTGTAAAAGCATTCAAGTCCATCCGGCTTGTAATGCTTCCGCGAATATCAGGATCACTGATTGGTGTTTGAACTGAAAAAGCGGCATTTATCGTATTATCTGAGATGGACATGGAAAACCGTTCCAGGTCGATCTTCATTTGATCCAGGTCCGGACCTTGTTTCTGCATCCTCAGGTTTACATTCACATCATTTACCGATGCCGGAAGACCGGGATAGTTAAACATGGCATTCTCGATCATCATCAGAATATTAAAATCAGGATAGATTGAATCCGCAGAGGAATAAACACCTGTAACAGTTCCTTCCAGACTAACGGAGCCACTTGTTTCAAGCTCCTGGAAATCATTCATATAGATTGCAGGAATTAATGAGATCAGGGATTTAAAATCATTCCCTTGTGTGTTAAAGGCAATATCCATACCGGTATTCTCCCCGGCAAGGTCTACCCTCCCTTCCAGACTGAGAGCCAGCTCATTCAATTTTAAAAAATTGTCTGTGAGCACATAAACACTGTTTTCCAGGTCTGCATCAAGGCCGGTTTTAAACGACAGTTTTACATCCTTCAGGTACGGAATGCCCCCCATTCTGAAATTCATTCGTGTTGTTTCAGCCGCTAAGTTGATGATGGTGCGCGCAGCGCCAAGTTTTCCCGACAGTGTAAAGTTGAATTGTTCGAGCAATGCATCCATATCTGACGCCTGGTCAATATAGTGGATACGGGCATTGATGATCTTCAGTTTTTTGAGCTGAACAGTCAGTTCACTCCGGGGTTCCCCGGTTACGGGTTCCTCTTCCATTGGGGTTCCGGTTTCTTTCATGATATCCCAGTTGGCCACACCTTCCTCAGGGACCAGAAGTAATATTCTGGGTTTCCGTAAGATTATGGAGGTGATCTGAGGCCCTTCATCTCCCAGCAGGCTGAAGGGATTCACTGCCACCTTAAAGGACTTAAGGCTTAAGAGGGTATCTTTTTCAAAGAACCCGGTGCCAATCACTCTCAGGCCTTTCAGGTTGACCGTAAGGTTTGGGAAACC
>CAYOFK010000092.1:0-12043 GCA_964403185.1 uncultured Rikenellaceae bacterium
TCTGAGAAATGAATAAAATAATTCTGGTTACAAAAAGAGAATATCTCACTCGTGTGAAGAAGAAATCATTCATCATTATGACCCTTCTTGCTCCCATCCTGATAGCGGGAATGATTATGATCCCGGCATGGATCATAACCCGTGAGGATACTGAAGAGAAGAAAATTGCAGTGGTCGGGGACGGGGCCGGCATGTTCCGGGGCAAGATCCCTGCAACCAAAGCATTGAGTTTCGATTTCCTTCCGGAAGCCGACCCGGAAACCTTAAAAGCAACTTACAAATCATCGGGCTATTATGGCATTCTTTTAATCTCTGCCAAGGTTGTTTACATCCCAAATGCCGTTCAACTGTATTCTCATAAGCAACCCACTATGGAGATGACCATGTACATTGCCAATTCTCTTGAGAAAGAAATTGAACGGACAAAGCTCGAAACCTACAATATAAAGGATGTTGAAAAAATCCTTAAGGAAGTGGAATCGGACGTTCAGATCCAGACCATCCAGATCACTGATGAAGGCACAGAAAAGAAAACCAGTACCGGTCTCTCTATGGGTATTGCCTATATCTCCGGCCTGCTGATATACATGCTTACCTTCCTTTTCGGGGCACAGGTGATGCGGGGGGTCATTGAGGAAAAAACCAACCGCATTGTTGAGGTGTTGATCTCATCTGTAAAACCTTTTCAGCTCATGATGGGAAAGATCATAGGGATAGCCATGGTGGGGCTGACTCAGTTTCTGTTATGGATCATATTTACCCTGGTTATTGTGGGGATTGCACAGGCGGTTTTCATGCCCGACATAACAAGCATACCTGGCAATCCGGTTGTTCAGGATATCATGTCTTCTGAGATGACCCCACAGATACAGGATGCCATTCCTCAAATGAATGAATTCCAATCCATAATGGAATCTGTATATTCGATAAACTGGGGTTTGATTTTATTCTCATTCCTGATATATTTTCTGGGTGGTTATCTGTTGTATGCCTCCTTATTTGCAGCAGTGGGCGCCGCAGTTGACAATGAGACCGACACACAACAATTCATGATACCCATTACCATTCCCCTTATTCTTGGGCTGTTTGTCTCAATAGGGGCATTTCAAAATCCTGACAGCTCGCTGGTGTTCTGGTTTTCATTCATACCCTTTACTTCCCCAATGGTAATGATGGCCCGTCTGCCCTTTGGTGTGCCGCCACTTGAACTTATAATTTCCATGGTCCTGCTGGTTGTGTTTTTCATTGGCACCACCTGGATGGCTGCAAAAATATACCGGATTGGCATTTTAATGTATGGAAAAAAACCCACCTACAGGGAATTGGTTAAATGGCTCCGGTATTGAAATTATTTACAAAACGGGATTAAACATGGCAAAAATACTTGTTATTGATGATGAAAAAAGCATCAGGAATTCCCTGAAGGATGTTCTTGAATACGAAAAGCATGAGGTTGATTTGAGTGAAGATGGTGTTGATGGGATCGAAAAGTTTAAGGAATCTGAATATGAAGTTGTGCTGTGTGATATTAAAATGCCAAAAATGGATGGTATTGAAGTGCTGGATACACTGCTTACAATTTCAGATACAGCAGCCATAATTATGATTTCCGGACATGGAACTATTGATACTGCCGTTGAGGCCATTAAAAAAGGCGCCTTTGATTATATTGAGAAACCCCTGGACCTGAACCGGTTGCTTATTACGATTCGTAATGCCCTTGATAAATCCTCATTGGTCACCGAGACCAAAACCCTTAAGAAAAAAGTTGGCAAAGCTTATGAAATAGTTGGTGAATCCCAGTCAATAAAGAAGCTAAAGGAAATGATCGACCGTGTGGCTCCTACCGAAGCACGTGTTCTGATAACAGGCGACAATGGAACCGGCAAGGAACTTGTTGCACACTGGATCCATCAAAAGAGCAACAGGTCATCCGGGCCTTTTGTGGAAGTAAATTGTGCCGCCATCCCTTCTGAACTTATTGAAAGTGAGCTTTTTGGACACGAAAAGGGATCTTTTACTTCGGCCCACAAGCAACGCACCGGAAAGTTTGAACAGGCAAACGGGGGGACTCTTTTTCTTGATGAAATAGGAGATATGAGTTTATCTGCTCAGGCTAAAGTGTTGAGAGCACTTCAGGAAAACAGGATCAGCCGCGTTGGCAGTGACAAGTATATAAAAGTGGATGTGAGGATCGTTGCTGCAACCAATAAGGATATCAAAGAAGAGATTGAAGAAAACAGGTTCAGGGAAGACCTGTACCACCGCATCAGTGTCATACTCATTCATGTGCCATCACTCAAAGAACGGCTTGATGATGTCCCCATACTGGCTGAGCATTTTAACCAACAAATTGCCGCCGAATATGGCAGCATGAAAAAGATCATTAAACCGGATGCCATTAAAGAATTGCAGAAGATTGAGTGGACCGGGAATATCAGGGAATTCAGGAATGTCCTGGAACGCCTCTTCATTCTTTGTGAAGCCGAAATTACAGGAAAAGACGTTATTGCTTTTTCACAGCCTATTTCAAGGTAGCAATTTCCCGAAAGAACAGGTTACAATGCTTATAAGAAAACTCCCGGCACGTCGGGAAGGGATTCTTTTGTGACAAAAAGCGCCAGGTACCTATACTATTAAATAACGTCAGCCTGATTTTAACTTCCGGGAATAGTTTCGTCCTCCCGTTTTATGGAGGCAATGGCAAATCCGGTAAATCCATACAGAAGGGCGAAGAGGAACCCGGTATAACACATTACAGCCCAGGGAACGTATAAAATAGTATCCACGCCAAGGGTTCCGGCAACAAAAACTCCGGCAATACTCCAGGGAATTAACGGTACTATCACCGTGCCACTGTCCTCAGTGGTCCGGGACAAATTTTTCGCTGCCAGGTTAAATCTTTTATAAGCCGGGGCAAATAACTCTCCCGGGATCAATATGGACAAGAAAGAACTTCCGGTCATAAACGCTGTAGCTATAGAAGCAAATACTGACGCAGCAACAATTTTACCAACCGTGTTGGCAACCCTCAACAAACGTTCAAGAATTACGTCCAGCATTCCGGTGTGTTGAATAATTCCTCCAAAGGCAAATGCACAAAATGCGATCAGTGTAACATGCATCATATCAACCATCCCTCCCCTGGTTAATAAACTGTTAACTAGAGGCTCTCCACTTTGAAAGGTGTAACCGGTAACCATGGAAGCAATGGAAGTTTTCAGGTCCAGGCCCTGTATCAGGATGGCAAGAACAACAGCCAGAATTGATGAAAGAAGCATATTGGGAATAACCGGCTTTTTCAATATTGCAGACCCAAGTGTGATGATGGGAGGAAGGATCAATACCCAATGAAAGGTAAAATTATCCTGGATGGTTTGCATAATAATGTCCGTTTTCCCGAGGGAAGCACTTCCGCCTCCATGGGTTGTCATTCCAAGTATCAGATATACCACCATTCCTATAATCCAGGCAGGAGTTGTTGTCCAGAGCATGTGCTTGATATGATCAAATAAATTGCTGCGGGTAGCAATAGGTGCAAGGTTTGTGGTATCTGAGAAAGGTGAAAGCTTATCTCCAAAATAAGCCCCCGCAACAATAGCTCCGGCTGCCTGTCCCAGGGGAATGTTCAATCCATGAGCAATTCCTATAAAGGCAACCCCAACCGTACCAATGGTACCATACGATGTGCCGGTAACCAAAGAAATAAGAGAACAAACAAGTGATGCAGTTACAAGGAAATACTGTGGGGAAATAATTTTCAAACCATAATAAATCAGCATGGGAATAGTTCCGCAGGCGATCCAGGAGCCGATGAGAGCTCCCACCACAATAACTATAAGCATAGCAGGCATGCCCTTCATCATACTTTTCAGGATGCCGTTTTCAATTTCCTTATATGAATATCCCAGATAAAGAGCAATAAATCCGGCAACCGAAGCTGCAGCAATCAGCAAAATCTCAGCATTCAGGTGTAACAAACCATATCCAAATCCAAGAAAGACAGCAATAGAAATCAACGGAATTATTGATTGAGTGAAAGTGGGAGTTTTTTTCGTATTCGTCATTTTGGTTTCCTTTCGTTTTCAATAGCAGTATTACATTTCACAGATGAGAAGTTAATTCGAAAATGGGATCACCCCCTCCAAAGAAATGGGGTCCGGGAGACGCATAACAGGGTATTCCCTTCCCTCTTCAAGATATTCATTATAACAATGCTGAGTCATGCTCCTTTCTGAAACGATTCCCCAGCTTGACTGGGGTTCCAGAAGCAATGGTATGAGATTACAGGCACTTTGCTTTAAAAACACCAGGATGGTTTCCTTTTTAAAAATCCTGACTTCTGTCCATTTAAATACATCCACATTTTTATGGGGTTTGTCTTCATCCACAGCATCGGTAACATGCATGATTTTATATAGTTCCACCTTCAATTCCGTGTCTCTTTTAAAACGATACATCTCAATTTCATGCCTCTTTAAAAGCTCAATCAACTCCTTTTCTCCAGGTGAAAATAAGTAGGCAATAGGTTTGGCAACACTCTTTTTAATTTTCACAAGGGGTTCATAACTTTCAAAATCCGTTTCGATATGCTTCCAACTGTACAGGTCAAATACCGGAAATCTCAAAGTTGGATTCAGGCTGTCAGAATAATAGTCCATCTGGATATGTGAAAGGTGATTTCCTCCGGAACTTTCCTGAAGTAATTTTTGTTGTGCAGCGGCAACTAATTCAATAACCTTACCGTGATTTTGACTTATGGTTTCCAGAAAAGCAAACAGGATGGCAATTTGTCCTTTAGTTCTGTGTTCTATATTTTGCCTTGGATCAGAAAATCTTCTTCCTTCAATAATAAAGGAAAGATTGTTATATATTCCAAAACTTTGCCTGCCATCATTAATATTCGTAGTACTATGTCTTATCCTGGAATGCCCGGGAGGCCCCCCAACGATATAGCGGCTAAAAGTGAAGCCTTTTTCCTTTGTAATATTTCCTGCCTGGGGCATCAACACAGTTCTTGAGAAAGAAATAAGTTCCGGATCAATATTCAAGTTTGTAACTCCTCCCAACATTTCATCAGCAGCCTTAATATAACCTTGTTCAATCCATCTTCTGCTGATTGCATTATATTCATGAATATCGAGGGTAACTTCAGGGTTCCATACTTTATACACCTTATGTAAAGCCTGAACTTCGGGTTCACTTAGTAAAACATGATTTCTGTTTAGATCCATGTTATTAGAATTTCTTCTTTGCAGCACCTCACCCCCATCAGGATTGACCATTGGGATCAAAATCAAATCAATGTTTTTCAAAATATGTGAATGTTCTTTCACCAGATCCCGGGAAACAATCAATGCTGCTTCTTTCCCGGATGGTTCATTCCCATGCTGCTGACAAAAAACCATGACCACTGGTCTTTCTGTGCGCTGACTGCCAAAATTTGAACTTCTTGTAATAAAAAGTGCTGGTATCTCCCTGCCCTGAACGGATTTACCAATTATTTCAAGGGATATTTCTTTATTCTTCGAACTCAATTCTCTCAGATATTCCATCATAGGTCCATGTTGAGTCAGTTTGGTGAACTGGCTTTCTTCCAGGGGAGTTCTCACTGGAGTGGACCCCTGAATAAATAATATCAGGAATATCAGGGCTGTGACAGTCCGGGACCAGATTGCATTTTTAATACTTTTCATAGTTACGGCATATTATGTATATTCTGAATTTAACATTTCAAGATGAAATTGCAAAATGCATTTAGCCATCAGGATTTTTTATGAATCGGATTGTTTTTCAAACGTTCCCTTCTTAATAATTTCACCCTTACTTATCATCATAGCACCATTGGCGAAAAGAAATTCTATTTGATTCTTTTCATCCAGGAGGACAAGGTCGGCATCTTTTCCAACCGAAATACGCCCTTTATTGTTAAGCTTCAAAATATCAGCAGGGTTTACTGTAACCGGAAACAGGGCTTTCTCCCATGGAAAGCCCTCGTCAACAACCAGTTCTATAAGTGAGTGAAAAATAGCATCGGGACTTCCCATTCCCAACCGAACTAATTTCCCTTTTTCAAATACTGGCAGGGAACCGCAACCATCGGAAGTAAAGCTTATGTGATTCAAAGGCACACCTGCCTTCAGCAGCTCCACAAAGGCTTTCGAAGCCTTATGATTTTCGTCTCCATAATTGCCTGGATAAGAAGTAAGATCAATGTATCCTGTTTTTCCATATGATTTGGCTTCTTCAATAAGATAGGCGCTTCGATTACAATGAGTTGGTAAGAACTGTTTATATTGAAGGTCACTTTTTTCTACTGCCTTGTATATCGGATCGAATGGTTTTTCGCGGTTCCCTATGTGCAAATTAACAACCCCGGCTTTTCCTGATAACATCCCGCCGATGCGTGCATGCACTGCTAATCTTATCAGTTCCCTGACAGAGGGCTCTGATGACCTGTGATCAGAAACAGCCACCTCCCCTACACCAATAATTTCATCAATCAATGCTATATCTCTTCCAACATCCCCAAGAATGGTCGGGGTTGGAAACTGATATGAACCTGTATACATCCAGGCAGAAACACCTTCTTGTTTTAAGGATTTAACCTTCATTAAAACACCTTCAAGATTCCGGGTCATTCCATCAGTTCCCAACAACCCAACCACGGTAGTTATCCCGCCTCGAAGCATACTACTCAATTGAAGTTCCGGAGTACGGGTAGAGGGTCCTCCTTCCCCGCCAGCACCGGCAATATGAACATGACCGTCTATCAGGCCGGGAATAGTCTTCAATCCGGATCCATCGATGATCTCCATTTCAACTTTTTGTAGCCCGTGGTTAACAAGGTTTTTGCCAATTGCCAGTATTTTTCCACCGCCAATCAATATATCCTTTATTCCTAAAGACTCAGGTGCATAAACATCAGTGTTTTTAATCAGTTTCATAATTTCCAATTTTCGTTTACATCAGGGTTCTTTCATGATAAAATTTAGTATCGTATAGCTACTTCTTTCTATACTTGGCTGCCTGGTAATCGGGATGAACCAGGAGCTGATCATAGTTTTCAGGCCATTCATGAGTAAGAAAGACCTTCCAGTATAATTCCTTAGAAGTACTGTCCCAGTGAAGCAATGTGGTGCGATACTGATGTGTTTGAAAAAGATTCATATAAATAAAAAATCCAAACAAAGGAATAATTAACAAATAAGATCTCCCGAAACGCCTTAAAAGATTATTAATAAATGCCGCCAATGGAAACGCCAATAAAGCATAACTTTCAACCATTGGCCGGGCACCAAATCCGCCTCCATACCACCAACACCACCAACTGAAGATAATATAAGTATTAAGAACCAAATACAAGACCAGGGGGATTCTGAAAAAAGAGAGTTTTGATTTCATTAAAAACAAACCCATAACAGAAAATATCATAACAGGTGTATATACCAGCCAGCCTTTCCTGTAACTAATCAAACCCTTTATAATCTCGGGATCAGAAAAATAAAATCTTTCCTCACCATAAGAATTATATATCCACTGTCCGGTAATCAATTTCCAATAAATCAGTTGTGGAAGGATCACAAGGAAAGCAGATACGAATACGATCAGGAGTGGTTTTAGAAAAACCTTATTGAGATTTTTCAGTCCGTACACAAAAGGAATTATAAAGACAACCAGATTTGATGGCCTCACCAGTACAATGAGTCCTGCAAGCAAACCCAGCAAAACTGACCTTGTGATGCCTGGATGATCAAAGAAAAGGAACACAATCCTGATCAATGCTGCAAACAGAAAAAAACTATATACATGGGACATGCCAGGCTCCACAGAAGTATAATAGAAAAGGTTTGTGGCCAGGAATACCAGGATAAAAGTCAGGGTAGTGATCAGCTGATTGAAAAACTGTAATAAAATTCTTCTGAGCAACAATAAACCCCAAAAGAAGTAAAATATAGCCGCCAGAAGAATGAAGAGTTCATAAACTGCACTATATTCTGTTGCCGGTACTCCTGTTATTTTGGCAATCAGATGGGCCACCAGGAAAAAGGGTGCATTCAGGACCGCCACGCCCATAGGCATTTTTAACACAGACTTACCGGAGGGAGCCTCGTGGGTCCATATCCTGAGATCCGGATCCTCTATATGTTCTGCAACAAAATCAAAACCCAGGTCATGGTAAATGAAACCGGCAGGGAGATAGGCATAATAGCTGATAACGTCATTCTGAATAATCCCCCTTGTGTTGTATTTCCCAGTATTGATCCCATAAATTAATGCATAGATGGTAAGACCAAGGATCACAAGGATGGAATACTTGCCTTTAATAAACTGTATGATTTGAGTCAATAAACTAGTCACTATTCTTTTTTTTCAAATAGGGTTGATCTTTTCCGGTCCTTGCAAACAGGACCACCTCGTATTCATATCCGCCTAAAACTATAAAGGGATAGACCGGTTTGAATACCCGGACAACTTTAAAGTTATCATTATCCATGAGACGTTCAAGTGGCATACCCCCCTCATTAGGGCCATAATGGGCATCCCATTGAACAAGACTTCCTGGTTCAATCCCGGTCTCCGGTTGTTCCCTGTTCGGGATCTTTTCATTACAGGCATCCCTGTCGAAAGGATCAGTTCCCAGTGTATGAAGAAAAAACAGGATAAGCTGCCTATTTGATAGATTTCCGGTTACGACTCTCATTGGAGAATAGTGAATTCAGTCTAAAAATTAAAACCTAAAATAAATAAAAGGCCTCAGATCTGCAGATATTACCTGGTATAATATGAAGAATAACAAAACAAATCCAAATGCTTTGAATATGATTGGAATTTTTATGTATTGCCCCCTGATCTGTTCTTTCAAACCTGATGGCAACCATTGCAAAATAAACCCGGAAATCATCAGGAGAACTACCAGGATATAGGATCTCAGTACTTCCGGCACCAATTGAAGGTCAATACCAAACAGGATTTGTTTCATCATTATCACGGCAGTATTCCAGCTATCGGCCCTGAAAACCAGCCAAAGTATTGTTACAAAATGAAACGTAACCGCCATTTGAATAAAGCGAATGAAACGGCCCGGTCTCCCTGAAGAACCGAAAAGCCCCTGAAAGGCTTTATGGATTAGCAGTCCGGCCCCGTGCAGCCCTCCCCAGATAATAAATTTGATGCTTGCCCCATGCCACAACCCCCCAAGCAGCATGGTGATCAGAATATTTATTGAGGTACTCAGCCTGCCTTTACGATTGCCTCCAAGGGGAATGTAAAGGTAATCTCTCAGCCAGGAGGACAGGGAAATATGCCATCGCCGCCAGAAATCTGTTGGACTTAAAGCTTTATACGGAGCATTAAAATTTATTGGCAGGCGGAATCCAAAAAGAAGGGCCACACCAATAGCGATATCCGTATAGCCGGAAAAATCAAAATAAATCTGAAGGGAATAGCCATACGAGGCCAACAGATTTTCAACACCTGTAAATGCTGCCGGATCTTCAAATATCCGGTCAACAAGATGAGTGGCCAGTGTGTCAGAGAAAAGCAATTTTTTAATAAGCCCACTCATGATAAGAAATAAGGCATGTCCTGCTTCCCTGATACTCAGGCTGTAGCGCTTATATATTTGCGGAATAAAATGTGCCGCCCTGACAATCGGGCCTGCCACAAGTTGGGGGAAAAAAGATACGTAAAAAGCGAAATCAAAAAAGTTCCGCACCGGGGTCAGCTTGTTCCGGTATATGTCAATGGTATAACTAATAGACTGAAAAGTATAAAAGGATATGCCTACCGGTAAAATAATGACAGAGATATCAAGCCTGCTTCCTGATAAGGCATTCATCCATTGAGACAGGTAATTGATCACCGGAATTTGATGGCCGCTTAATGATTGAAAGGCATCTGCAAAAAAATAGGCGTATTTAAAATACCCCAGCAATCCGAGGTTCATAACCAGGCTCAGGATCAGAACCAGGCGTTTCAATGCTTTCTTCTGAAAACTGTAAACCAGGTAACCGGCAACATAATCTGTAATTGTGGAAATCAGCAGTAGCACAAAAAAACAGCCTCCTGATTTATAATAGAAGAAAACACTCACCAGGAAGAGATACAGTGAACGCCATACATTTCTTTTATACACCAGGGAGTATCCGAGAAATACAACCGACAAAAAAGCCCAGAAATATAACCGGGTAAACAGTAGTGGTTTGTCTACATTATAAACAAAGATTTCTGAAACCAATGAAAAAAGCTGTTCTGTATTTATTGTTCCAGGCATCAGTGGTTCATTTCAAACAATGCAAAACTTTTCATTATGGCCTGATATAATTGTTCGGCAACAAACTCAGCGCCCTCATAGCTAAAATGTATCCGGTCTTTCCTTGCAAGTGGGGGATCACGTTCAGTCCAGGTTGCTATTGAGCCCTCGCCTCCCATGGTGCTGTACAGGTCCCAGAATACACAACCGGCTTTAAAAGCAGCATTCTTCTGGGCATCACGGATTTTTCCCAGATCTGGGAGTGTTTCAGAACCCGGACCGGCAGGCACCACCATATCTGAAATTCCAATAACCAGCACCGGCAGGTCGTTTCCCAGATGCTTCAGTAATTTAAGTTCCCGTATCAATGCATGCTCATATTGCTGATATTTGCCTCTGACATTCGTGGCAACGTTTGGCCCAAAATGCAGGATCAACATCTCTACCTTCATTTTTCTGAATAATTCACGCAGCAAGGATGTATCAGACCTGGAAAAATCCGTCCCCCTGCTTCCCCGCATTGGAATATTATCAATGGCAATGCCACTGGTATCATCAAGGGCGATGCCCAGAATGTGTGGACTTTTTCGGGCCCGAAATGTGAGTTCCAGTTCTGAAGTGTATGAATCAAGAAAAAAATCGGGGATTTTCAGGCCCGGATCTGACAGGATCCGTTCCGACCACTGACCTTCCGGGGTTTTTATACCGATGGTAACCGGCCCCTCAACAGCATCCAGAAGAATTCTGCACCTGTTGTATTTCTCAGAATGATAATACCCCATGTCTGATGCTCCTATTCTGATAGTCGCCTTTTGCACATTTTTCCATTCTTTTTCATAAGGGGCTGTAAAACTGCTATAGGCCATTAATAATCCCAGCCTGTTATGGTTTATGATCCCCTCATTAAGATCTTTCAAGGTATATCTCCGCCAGTTTGATGAACCTGAAACATGTACGGACTGGGTATAGGGTACTACCATTGTGGGTGCAATTAATCCCGGTCCGCTGCCACCAAACTTTTCCTGTAACCGCTCCCTTAAGAATGAAGTAATACGGTCGCCTTCAATCTGCGAGTCTCCGTAATACACTATTCTGATTCCTCCGGGTATGTCACCGGCATTTTTCAACTTATTAAAAAAAGGAAATAACAGGGAACTATCATTCCCCGGGAATTCAAGTAAACCAATTTGTTGCGTGATTTTGTCCGGTGGTTCCGGAGCCGGATCCTCAGGCACTTTGTTTGTGTATTGATTTTGCTCGTTCAGAGTACCTGGGCCCGATAGCATATTTAGCTCCTGATCAATGATTGCAGAAAGGAGACTGTCAGCAGGTGATCTGAAATCCGGCATTTTCAGGTCAGCACGGCCTTTTATTGTCACAGATTTACCGGAGAATACCAGTCCAATAAAAAGTATCAGCAGAAGTATGGTAAAGAAAAAAAGGAACGTTTTAATGGGTCTCATAACTTGTAACTGATCATCCGCATGAGAAGGATTTAACTATTGAAGTTACAAATTTACCTTTAAATCACCCTTCCGGACCAGACCCTGGCAAAAAGTCCGTCAGACCGGAGCTCCACACAATTCATAAACTAACCCATTTACAGAAGCCAGGCACCATAATTATACACACGGGTTTGCAATTTATTGAAAATGTGCAAAATATCAAAGAATGAGTTTCAGTTCTAGCCGGCATCTTACAATTCCGGTCCGTATCTGAACCTGTGCCCTGCGCCAACATCCCTCACGGACCGGCATCACGGGTCCCCGTGATACCCAGACGGCCCAC
>CAYOFK010000093.1:0-11639 GCA_964403185.1 uncultured Rikenellaceae bacterium
GGCCTGAAGTGCGGGGCCGCCCGACGGATAACAGCGACTGGGAGCACCCGGTGACTTTAGAAGCCGCAAAGATTGTGATTACGCACTTTCAGCCTTACAAAGGAGGAACCTCCGAGGGCGGGATACCGGATGAAGTGGAGGTGGTTGAGAAGAAATCCCCCGTCTCCCTGACAGCATCGTCAGGGATCCAGGGGCTGTATCAAAAGTCAATAAAAAATATAACCACAGAGTACACAGACCTGCCCGTCCGGTCTCCGGGCGCCTACGCTAAAGCTTCAGCGACAGCGTGCGGCCAAAGCCTCTGGCGACGGCACGCAGGTATGGCTTTCCGCGGTCCGCCCGTTTAGAAAAGAATATCCGTCCGACCGACCTAAGCGGGCGGACGGGATTAAGGGGGATTGATAAAGCCTGGTACCGTAATCATACCAAGCAAAAGGCTACTCAAGTGTATCATTCCCTCGCAAGAGGGAATCCAGGATATCTGCCTGGAAGTCAAATGGATCCCCGATCAGGTCGGGGATGACCCGTCGCTTTATTGGCTTTACCTGGCAATGAAACATTTTAATAAATTAGCCACATTCCAATTTATCTCCATAACCCTGGTTCCTTACAGCTGCGGGTCAAATATACAAGCTCAAAATCGTAAATGTCGCAAACATCAGGCCTGCAATTCCATTGGTTGAGAAAAAAGCCAGATTCACCCGGTTCAGGTCGTCAGGTTTAATGAGGAAATGCTGATAGATCAGCAGGCCGTTAAAAATAACCACACCCATCCAATATAACAATCCTGAGTTCATCAGTAAACCCGGTATCAGAACAAGGATCCCACAGAAGAAGTGCAGGATCACGGAAACCATTAATGCCTGTTTTCTCCCGCTCAGGGCCGGAATGGATCTTAAGTTCTCACTGCGGTCGAAATCCACATCCTGCAGGGCATAGATGATGTCAAAACCGCTCACCCATGTGAGCACCACCAGAGAATAGATCAGGGGGATGAGGTCAAAATGCCCTGTCACGGATATGTAAGCACCAATGGGAGCCAGGGATAATCCGAGGCCCAGGATAAAATGACACAAAACAGTAAACTTTTTTGTAAGGCTGTACCCAAGAATGATAAACAGGGCCACGGGGGAAAGTTTGAATGTGAGCAGGTTAATAAAATAGGTAGTTCCCATAAAAAGGATTGCATTCAGAATGGTGAATTGCAGGGCAGAACGCGGTTTGATGATGCCGGCAGGGATCTCACGCAATGCCGTACGCGGATTCTTCAGATCAATTTCTTTATCGGCATAACGGTTGAATGCCATGGCCGCATTCCGTGCAAAAACCATACATAGAACGACCAGTAGAAGCAAAAACCAGTTCATTTCTATTACATCCAACTGAATGGCCAGGAAAAAGCCAATGAGGGCAAAAGGCATGGCGAAGATGGTATGACTGAATTTCACCAGGGAGAGATAATGATTGGCTAATTCCAATGATCGTTTTAACATATCTATCTGATCTGTGCTCCTAGATTTTTTATGTAAGCGTCTATCAGTCGTTGCATGATTTTATCAATCTGTTTATCCGTGAGGGTCTTTTGAGGATCCTGAAGGGTGAAGCTGACAGCGTAGGATTTTTTACCACGGCCAAGTTTTTCACTGGTAAACACATCAAAAAGGTTGATCTTTTTTAGCAGCTTTCCTTCTGTTTTATAAGCAAGTTCCCTGATCTGCTCAAATTTGATACCGGAATCGATAAGCAGGGCAAGGTCACGGCGTACCTCCGGGTATTTTGGGATTTCCTGCAGATTGATTTTTATTGATTTAAAGGCGATCAACAGCACATCGAAACTGATTTCAGCAAACTGTACATCCTGTTCAATCTCGAAAGGAGCCAGGGTATGTTTGGACAGACTGCCAATTTGCAGGAGCTCTTTGTTGTTGTAGCGGTAGGTCAGTCCCTTTGAAAAGTAACCCGCTTTTGTGCCGGCGATATGTATGCCGGAATCACCAAGCCCGGCCCGTTTCAGGATCAGATCTATCACCCCTTTCAGAAAATAAAAGTCTGTTTGGGCCGGTTTTGTTTGCCAGTGTTCCCCGGTATTCATGCCCGTAACCAGAAGGCCCAGCTTCGGATGCTCAACAAATTGTTCCAGATTGTGTTTGGTTTCCGATTTGCGGGAATATACCGTTCCAAATTCAAAAAACTTCAGATTGCTGCGTTTTCTGTTGATATTATGGATCAGGGCTTCAAGGCCGCCATACAGCAAGGTCTGTCGCATGGTGTTCAGATCCTGACTGAGTGGATTGTAAAGTTGCACTGATTTTTTTTTGGGAAATACAGGATTGCCTTCATAATAGGCTGCCCTGGAAAGGGAATTTGCCATTATTTCAGAAAATCCATTGGCGCACAGAAGATCCGATACCTGGTTAATCACCCTGCTTTTATCGGGCTTGTCAAAATGATTCAGTGACATATGGGTGCTTGAGCCGACCTCAATACGGTTGTATCCATAAATACGCAATATCTCCTCAATCACATCGGCTTCACGGGTCACATCCACACGATAAAGGGGAACTTCCACCTGTATGCCCTCTTTGTTTTCTTCCAGGATCTTAAAATCCAGGGATTTCAGAATGCTTTTTGCAGATCCTGCAGGAATGGTCTGGCCGGCCAGCCTGTTTAAATTATTATAGGTAAGTTCAACCACTGCGGGTTTGAAAGGCACGGGATATGAATCCTGGATGGGGCTGGTTATGGCTCCGCCTGCGAATTTCTTAATGAGTATGGCAGCCCGTTTTAAGGCATACAGGGTCATTTCGGGATCGGCGCCTCGCTCAAACCGGAATGATGCATCCGTAATTAAACCATGTTTTTTAGAACTGCGCCGGATAAATACCGGGTTAAAGTGGGCGCTTTCGAGAAAAATGGCAGTGGTTTCCCCGGTCACACCTGAATCATTGCCGCCGAAAACTCCGCCGATACACATCCCTGAAGCAGCACTGCAAATCATGAGGTCCTTGTTTGAAAGGGTGCGTTTCTCACCATCAAGGGTTATAAATGGGGTACCTTCTTTCAATGTTTTCACAACCACCTTATTTCCGTCAATTTTATCGGCATCAAATGCATGTAGGGGTTGGCCGGTCTCAAACAATACGTAATTGGTAATGTCCACAATATTGTTAATGGGACTGAGTCCGATGGCTTTTAGTCTGGCCTGCATCCAGTCTGGTGAAGGTTTAACCTTTAAGCCTGAAACAGTCAGCCCTGTGTAACGGGGGCAGGCTTCCGGATTCTCAACCACTACCGGAATAACCCGGTCAGAGTTATCAACTTTGAAATTGCTGATATCGGGGAGACGGGCTTTCTTAGGTTGAGATTGGTTCAGGTAGGCTGCCAGATCGCGTGCCACACCATAGTGTGAAGCACCGTCAATCCGGTTCGGCGTCAGACCGATTTCGAGGACCGTATCCCGGAAGATGTGAAAATATTCACTGCCCGAAGTTCCCGGAACGGCGTTTTTATCCAATACCATGATCCCTTCATGTGAATCGCCAAGTGCCAATTCATTTTCTGCACAGATCATTCCTTCCGAAACTTCCCCGCGGATCTTTGTTTTTTTTATGGTAAAAGATTCCCCGTCCTCAGTATGAAGTGTGGTTCCGATAGTTGCAACCGGGACTTTCTGGCCGGTCTTTACATTGGGAGCCCCACATACAATAGATACCACAGTGTTATTTCCGATGTCCACTTCGGTGAGTGTGAGCTTGTCGGCATTTGGATGTTTTTTTGCAGAAACCACCTCTCCGATAACGATTCCTTCGAGTCCGCCAGGCAGGGACTCAAAAGTCTCGATGCTTTCCGTCTCCAGACCGGTATTGGTCAGGATCTCACCCAATTCCTCAGGTTCAAGATTTGTTTCTATATAGTCCTTAAGCCAGTTGTAAGATATTTTCACAGATAACGGATTTACTTTCAAAAAACAGATACAGGAAGGCAAAGTAACGCTTTAAATGGCCCGCCGCCACATTATATTTCAATAATGGCCCGGTTGAAGGACAAAAATAAGGATTTTCATCCAAAACCGGTCTATAAATGGAGTCAGTTGCTTGAAAATCATTTGCTGTCCAAATTGAACATCCGGAAATATCAGTTTTTAAACAACTATTTTTGTTTCCCGGAACCCTGACTGGCACCCTTGCCACTTCCTTTGAAATAAATATCTTTGTATGTTTAAAATACTATGGAAAAGGAACGGCCTTTAATACTGGTGACCAACGATGATGGTTTTTTTGCGGGCGGGCTGAAAGCCCTTGTGGAGGTAGCCAAAGAGTTTGGTGATGTGGTGGTGGTCGCTCCTGAGGAAAGCCAGTCGGGCATGTCGCATGCCATTACCATAAAACACCCCATCCGCATAAATAAAAAGAAAGAGGAAAACGGATACAGGATGTACTCCTGTTCCGGAACACCTGTTGATTGCGTGAAACTTGCCATAAGCCGGCTTCTCGACCGGAAGCCCGATATTCTGGTTTCCGGGATCAACCACGGTTCCAATGCCTCCGTCAGTGTTATTTATTCAGGTACCATGGCTGCCGCTATTGAGGGGGGGGTGAATGGCATTCACTCCATAGGGTTCTCGTTACTGGATTATTCTTCCGAGGCCGATTTTCAGGAGGCCAGGATCTACGTGAAGAAGATATTGAAGAATGTCCTCCAAAATGGCATGCCCTCTGAGATATGCCTGAATGTGAATATTCCGGCCGGGGAGCACATAAAAGGCATTAAGGTTTGCCGCCAGACAAAGGGCTTCTGGCAGGAAGAATTTGACAAACGAACCGATCCGTTTAACAGGGACTACTACTGGCTTACAGGCTATTTTAATAACAGCGAACCGGATGCTGTGGATACAGATGAATGGGCGCTTCGAAACGGTTTTGTATCCGTTGTGCCCATCCGGGTGGATTATACCTGCCTGGATTACCTTTCTGAATTAAGAAAGAGAAAATTTTAACAACCCTGAGTTATGAATCGGAAATACAACACTATAGTTCTGGGATTTCTCTCAGGAATGCTTGTGCCATCGCTCACCTTTTTTATCATCTTTATGGTCCTGTCAGGTACACTGTCTTTTTCTGAATACGTACACAAACTGGTAACCCTTAATGTATTGACAAAATTCCTGAGCCTCGCAATTCTCCCCAATCTTTTGTTGTTTTTTATCTTCATCCGGAAGAACCTGCTGGAATCAGCCAGGGGCACTCTGGCTGCAACCATATTGATGGCCTTTGCCGTATTGCTCATTAAACTGCTGGTATGATTGCATTGTTAAGAAAAGAAGTGAGTTCCTTCTTCGGTTCCCTGACCGGATACCTGGTTATTATCGTATTCCTGTTGACTACCAGCTTGTTTATCTGGGTATTCCCCGGAGGATTAAATGTGCTGGATATGGGTTATGCCGACCTTGAAACCCTGTTCATTATCGCTCCCTGGGTATTCTTGTTCCTCATTCCGGCCATCACTATGAAAATGTTTTCAGAAGAACAACGTTCCGGAACCATTGAGCTTTTAATTACACGGCCTTTGAGTGAGTTTAAACTGGTGCTGGCGAAATACCTTGCAGGACTGTTCCTGGTATGTGTTTCACTGCTGCCCACACTCGTGTATTATATTTCGGTTTACAAGCTGGGAAGTCCCCCCGGAAATATAGATTCGGGCCGTTTCTGGGGATCTTTTACCGGTCTGTTTTTCCTGGCCGGCGTGTATGTAGCCATCGGCATTTTTTCATCTTCACTTTCAGGGAACCAGATCGTGGCATTTATCGGTTCGGTACTGATGTGTTTTGTTCTGTATATTGGATTCGATTCAATGGCCTCATTACCTGTATTAAATAGCATTGACCATTTCATCGCAGGCATCGGGATCAACGAACATTATAAATCACTCAGCCGGGGGGTGATCGATTCCAGAGACCTGGTGTATTATATGAGCCTGGTATTTTTATTTCTTTTTTTAACAAAATACAGCTTGCAAAACCGCAGGTAAATTAATGAGACCGGTGTTTTGAAAAACAAGGAACGAAACATTAAAAATTTGTTGCAGCTGGGATTGGCAGTGGTCATCCTGGTATTTCTCAGTTACCTGTCATCAATACTCTATTTCAGAATAGACCTGACTTCTGAAAAGCGCTACACTCTGGCAAATACAACCAAAACAATCCTTAAGGAATTGCCGGGAGAGATTTACATTCAGCTATATCTTGAAGGGGATATGGACTTTGGCTTTAAGCGCCTGAAATATGCTGCCAGAGACCTGTTGGATGAATTCAGAATTCATTCAGAAAGAAAGCTGAACTTCATTCTTGTTAATCCTTCCGGGGAATCCGATCTTCAGAAACGTAATGAAATACACAAGGACCTGTATTCACGGGGACTCAGGCCCACGAACATACAATCGGTGGACAAGGAGGGGGGGACCGCACAGAAGATTGTCTTTCCAGGAGCCATCATTAACTACAACGGACGGGAAATGCCGGTAAATCTGTTGAGCAACAATCCAAGGTTGTCTGCAAGTGAAAACCTCAACCGGTCTGTTGAAGGTCTGGAATATGTGTTTCTCAGGGCCATTAAAGCGATAACCGCAGATACCATCTTAAAAATTGCCTTTATCGAGGGCCATGGCGAGTTGTTTGAACCCGAAGTTGAGGATATCTCAAGAGAACTTTCACGTTTTTATACCATCGACCGGGGAAAGATGGGAGGACAACCGGGGATACTGGATGATTATGCAGCAATTATACTGGCTAAACCTACAGAACCATTTGATGAAGCTGATAAATATGTGCTTGACCAATACCTGATGCAGGGCGGTAAAGTCCTCTGGCTCCTGGATCCAGTTGCGGTGGATCTGGACAGCCTGATGTATTCCAGCATTACCCTGGCCTTTAACAGGGACCTTAAACTGGATGACCTTCTTTTTAAATATGGTGTTCGTATCAATTATAATCTGATACAGGATATCCAGTGTGCCTATATCCCTGTTAACACTGCTCTTGCAGGCAACCCGCCACAATACACACCCGTGCCGTGGTTGTATTTTCCGGTTCTGAACGGTGAGGATCATCCTGTTTCCAGGAACCTGAACCTGGTGCGGACAGAGTTTATAAGCGCCATCGATACGGTGAAGGGAAACGGAACCATAAGAAAGGAAATATTACTGCGGTCGTCTGAGTATTCCCGCATCGTAGGTGTTCCCAGTCTGATCAATCTGGAAGAAGTGAAAAAACCGCCCCCAGAGGAGGCCTTTAATGCCGGACAGGTGCCCGTTGCCGTGCTTCTTGAGGGGGAATTTGAGTCTGTATTCAAGAACAGGATGATTGCCGGTATCATTGAGGGCCCAAAACCTGCCTTCAGGAACCGGAGTGAACATACTAAAATGATTGTAGTCTCCGATGGGGATGTCATACGTAATGATATACGCATTGTTGGCGGACGGGTGGAAACCATGCCCCTGGGTCAGGACCCGCTTACACGGCAAACTTATGGAAATAAGGAGTTTTTACTCAATGCAGTCGACTACCTGACCGATGATGCCGGATTGATGGCACTGCGCTCCCGGGAACTCAGGATCCGTTTACTTGACCGGACACGGATGCGCGATGACAGACTGAAGATCCAGCTGTTGAACACATTGATGCCCTCAATATTAATTATTTTTCTGGGATTTGTTCTGCATCTTCTCAGGAAGTACCGCTATGCCAGGTAATGCCCTAAATACCAACCAATGAGAAAACTAAGGATCCTGATTGTTCTGATCCTTGCCATTACAATGAGTGGTGTGGCCATTTTTTTGATCCGGTCCGGTGCAAGGAAGATGCCAGTGTTTTCGATAAAAGACGGGAACAGGATTGGGCGTATTGAACTGGATGATGGGAAAACCCGGGTGGTCATGAAAAAGGCTGGAGATGTATGGATCCTGAATGACAGCCTTGTTGCCCGGAATGAATCCGTTACAGCCCTGTTGTCCATGATGGAACAACTCTCCGTTAAATCCCCGGTTTCTGAAAAGACCCGGATAGAAAATGTGCGGGATCATGATCCCGTCTCAGTCAGCTTTTTTTCAAAAGGCATTAAAAAACGATCATTTATTGTGTATTATCTGCCGGAAAATAATCCTGCCAATATAGCCCTTAAAACTCGGAAAGGCCCTGCCTATATATTGCAGTTTCCGGGTTATGCCGGCAATGTTGGTGCCTGGTTCAGGGCCATGGAAAACTATTGGAAACCGGTAGATCTGTTTACATTCGGACCCGGCGAATTGCGGTCGGTTAGATTCCAAAATATTGAGCAACCCGGACAATCATTCCGGATCACCAGGGATTCTGTCAATATCTTCAAAATGCATGATGCCTATACGGGAGCGGAGATACCGGGTGTTGATCAGCAACGGGCTGCACGTTATTTCAGCTACTTTTTTTCAATTCAGTTTGAACGTTTTCTTGAACCCGGCGACATTGCCGGCCTGGGATTCATCGTTTCCCCGGAACCAGAGTTTATAATAAATGTAACCGGTGCTGATGGTACAGAAAAAGCCGTAACAAGTTATGCTTTACTCAGCGGTCCGGACCCCCGGAGTTCCACTGCCAAAAGTTCCGACTGGACCCTTTTGAGGATCAGTAATGAAAAAACCCCGGTGTTGATCAGTTATTTCAGAATGGATCCCATTATTAAAACGTGGGATTATTTTATCAGGCATTAAAGACTTTGGATTTTCTGACAATCGATTGTTGGAGACCAATGGATAAAAGGGCTGTTTACTTGTTGTAGCTGTGTGTTTTTTTTTGTAATATTGGTATCTGTTTTTAAAGCCATAATTTAATATTTGAAGTTCTTTCCTAAAACCTCCTGTATATGAAATTTGTAATTTCCAGCACTGAACTTATGAGCCACCTGTCTGCAATAAGTCGTGTCATAAGTACGAAAAACACCCTTCCTATTCTTGATAATTTTCTTTTTAAGCTTGAAGGTAATAATCTGGAGGTCACTGCTTCAGATCTTGAAACCACACTCACTACCAGACTTGCTGTTGAAAATGCCAGCGATAACGGAAGCATCGCGCTCCCGGCCCGCATACTCACTGAAACGCTGAAAGAATTTTCCGAGCAGCCGCTAACTTTTGACATCAACCTGGAAACACTGGCTGTTGTGATCATCTCTGAGAACGGCCGCTTTAATATTGTGGGTCAGAAAGGACTGGATTATCCACAATTGCCTACCCTTAAGGATGATAAAAAAAATTCACTCCGGATGGACCCTTCGGTGCTGCTGTCAGGGGTTGCCAAAACCCTGTTTGCCTCGGCCGATGATGAACTGCGCCCGGTTATGAATGGGGTGTTCATGGAACTGGCCACAGACAGCATTACCTTTGTGGCCTCAGATGCCCACAAACTGGTACGTTACAAGCGTACCGATGCAAAAGCTGAGCAGGATGCCTCCTTCATTTTGCCAAAAAAACCTGCTTCCCTGCTGAAGACCATCCTGCCTAAAGAGGAAAACCAGGTGACCGTTGAATTCGATGATAAGAATGCCTTCTTTACCCTCACCGAATTCAACCTGGTTTGCAGGCTTGTTGAAGGCAACTATCCCAGCTACAATTCTGTTATTCCAAAGGACAACCCGAACAAACTGACCATTGACAGGATTGAATTCTATAATACGCTTAAACGTGTTGCAGTATTTTCAAACCAGGCCAGCAATCTTATAAAACTGCAACTGACCGGTAACCAGATCACCATCTCGGCCCAGGACATTGATTTTTCAATTTCAGCACATGAACGCCTGAATTGCCAGTATAATGGAGACGATATGGAGATCGGTTTCAAATCGGTTTTTCTGATTGAAATTCTGTCAAATTTATCCTCCCAGGATGTCATCGTTGAACTCTCAGACCCTTCCAGGGCAGGGATCATGTTACCTGCAGAGACCGATATTGAAGAAGAAGATATCCTGATGCTGCTCATGCCTATGATGATTGGTTCATGATTTCAGGACTTATACTTATCTTGTACACATCCTGATGGAACTAAATCTGAAAAACCCTATCGCGTTTTTTGATCTCGAAACAACAGGGTTGAACACGGCTTCTGACCGGATTGTTGAGATCTCCATTTTGAAAATAAATCCGGGAGGAAAAGAAGATATCCTCACTATGAGGATCAATCCTGAAATGACCATTCCCAAAGAAGCAATGGAAATACACGGGATCACCGATGCCGATGTGGAGAATGCACCTACATTCAAATCTATGGCAAAAAACCTGCAGCAATTTATTGAGGGCTGTGACCTTGCCGGTTATAATTGCAATAAGTTTGATATTCCCCTTCTGGCGGAAGAATTCCTTCGGACCGGGGTGGATATCGATCTGAAAAAACGCAAGGTGATTGATGTACAGGTGATTTTTCATAAAATGGAGCAGCGAACCCTCCGCGCCGCATATAAATTTTATTGTCAGAAAAGTCTGGATGATGCACACAGTGCTGAGGCCGATACCAGGGCTACTTACCAGATCCTGAAAGCCCAGGTGGAGCGATATGAAAACCTGGACAATGATGTGCAATCCCTTTCGGATTTCTCCTCTCATAAAAAAAACGTAGACTTTGCCGGGAGGATAGTCTATGACAAACATGATGTTGAGATTTTTGATTTCGGAAAACATAAAGGCAAGCCTGTGACACAGGTGCTTAAAGAAGAACCCAGTTACTTTTCCTGGATAATGAACGGGGATTTTCCCCGCTATACAAAAAAGGTGCTTACAGAAATTAAACTCCGTGAGTTTGGTAAATAGGAGGTCGTATGAAGATCATTTGTATTGGCAGAAATTATCCCGACCATGCCAAAGAATTAAAAAATCCCGTTCCAAAAAAGCCTGTTTTTTTCCTGAAACCCGATTGTGCCGTCATTAACAATAACAAGCCATTTTTCTATCCTGATTTCTCAAATGAGATCCATTATGAGGTCGAACTGGTACTGAAAATTTCAAAACCGGGTAAAAACATATCAGAAAATTCCGCCCACAATCATTACAATGAAATTGGGATAGGCATTGATTTTACAGCGCGTGACCTTCAGGCGGAATGTAAGGCCGGGGGCCTTCCCTGGGAGATTGCCAAGGCATTCGAGGGCTCGGCTCCCCTGGGCACATTTCTTCCCAAAGACAAGTTCAGCGACCCAGGCAATATTCCTTTTCATCTGGAGGTTAATGATGAGCTTGTTCAGGAGGGCAACTCAAAAGAAATGATCTTTTCTTTTAACCGGTTGATCGCTTATGTATCCCGCTTCTTTCCACTGAAAACCGGAGACCTCCTCTTTACAGGCACCCCGGCAGGAGTTGGGCCGGTTACCAGAAACGACTGCCTGAAGGCCTATATCGGAAACCGGTTATTGCTGGATTTTATGGTGAAGTGAGGTGGATCCCTGCCGATGCTGTCAGGGAGACGGGGGATTTATTACGATGGAGCTGTTGAATTTTAGAAAAAAATTCTCTTATTACGTACCGCTTGTTCTGTGGCACTTTATTGAATGGAATATTGGATAATTGAACACAGGTGCAGGACTTTCTGTAGATCGACTTTCCAAAGTCGATTGTGTTTTGGAGAAACA
>CAYOFK010000094.1:0-11469 GCA_964403185.1 uncultured Rikenellaceae bacterium
CCCCGACCCCCGGGTTGAAACCCGGGGTTATTTACATGCAACCACTTCGCGGTTGTATTCCTCCAATCCTGCAAAGAAATGAACCTGAGTATGATTGCCGGCCGCATCCAGCCCCATCGGGGATCCATTTGACATCCGGGAAGATATCCTGGATTATCTTTGCATGCCGACCCTTCTGAATCAAGCTTAAGAACAAACAGGAATACAGTATCTGTAAAACCGCTGCATCTGGGAATGGATCTCATCACGGACCCTTCTGAATTCAGACAGGATATGATCTTCAGATCCGGAAGTTTTGGCGGGATCATCAAATCCAATGTGGATGCGATTTTTTACAGAACCCGTAAATACAGGGCAGTTTTTTTTGGCATCATCACACACAGTGATGACAAAATCAAATTTTCCCTTCAGGAATTCATCAATATTTTTCGGGATGTTCTTACGGATATCAATGTCAATTTCTTTCATAACATGTATGGCCTTTGGATGAACTTTTTCCGTGGGCTGGGTGCCTGCAGAATGGACCTCAATTTCTGAACTCATACTTTTTAATATGCCTTCTGCCATTTGGCTGCGGCATGAATTCCCGGTACATAAGATCAATACATTTGCCATCTGAGAATTGATTCCTTCAAACATAAATGGAGTTTATATAAAATCATAGTAAAAATGATAAATATCTTTCAAACTTCAGGCAATATTCTCTACATTTGACAGCCTTTTAATCATTCAGATAATCAATTACTCAAAACCAAAAAGAATTATGAAAATTAAATATGTCAAAGCAATGGAAGTTCTCGATTCCAGGGGCAATCCAACAGTTGAAGTGGAAGTCACACTTGAGAATGGTATAAGAAGCCGTGCAATGGTCCCTTCAGGCGCATCCACAGGGGAAAAGGAGGCTGTGGAATTAAGGGATGGGGACCAATCAAGATACAGTGGCAAGGGAGTTTTGAAAGCAGTAAACAATGTCAATACACTAATCGCTCCTGAAATCATTGGCATGTGTGCAGAATATCAACGTGAGATCGACTATAAAATGATCGAAATGGATGGCACTCCCAATAAAGCCAAATTTGGCGCCAATGCGATTTTGGGTGTTTCGCTGGCAGTTGCCAGAGCAGCCGCCACTTCATTGAACCTTCCCTTGTTCAGATATCTGGGTGGGGTCAATGCTTCATTGATGCCGGTTCCGGCAATGAATGTAATCAATGGTGGTTCTCATGCGACAAATAATGTTGATTTCCAGGAATTTATGATTGCACCGCACAATGCGCCGGACTTCGCAACCGCCATCAGGATGGGAGCAGAAACATTTCATGCGTTAAAAAAAGTCCTGGTAAAAAAAGGATACAGCACAGGAGTTGGGGATGAAGGCGGATTTTCTCCGGACCTCAAATCAAATGAAGAAGCTGTTGAAGTGATCCTGGAGGCCATTGAAGCTGCAGGATATAAGCCTGGTGACGATATATCTTTATGTCTTGATCCGGCCACCAGTGAGATGTGGGAAGATGGGAAGTATAAATTTTTTAAATCAGACCAGTCTTATAAATCATCTGAAGAAATGGTTGAAATATGGAAAAACTGGGTGGAAAAATACCCAATTGTATTGATTGAGGATGGCATGGCAGAGAATGACTGGAGTGGCTGGAAAGTAATGACCGGTGAATTGGGTAGCAAGATAGAAATTGTTGGGGATGATCTTTTATGTACCAACAAGCAGATCCTTCAGGAAGCCATTGATAAGGGTGTGGCCAATTCCATTCTTATTAAACTGAACCAGATCGGCAGCCTGACGGAAACCCTGGAAACCATTGAACTTGCAAAGGCACACAATTATTTCTGTTTTGTGTCTCACCGGTCCGGGGAGACCGAAGATCCGTTCATTGCTGATCTGACCGTGGCTACAGGCGCCGGACATCTGAAGACCGGATCGGGCTGTCGCAGTGAACGTATTGCGAAATTTAACCAGTTGCTGAGAATTGAGAAAATGCTGGGTAAAGAAGCAAAATTTGCCGGTTTGGGCGCTTTCAAAAATTCATAATTCGATCAAAGCTTTCATTACACCATCGCGGTACTCTGAAACGAGTTTAAAAGCTGTCAGGGTTTCTGACAGGGGAAACCGATGGGTGATCATGTGCCCGGTACTGATCTCTCCGGCATCCATAAGCTCAAGGACTTTCTCAATGCAATCATTCTGGCGGCGTACATTTACAAGGGTGATTTCTTTATGGCGCATCTTTTCAACATTCAATAACCAGTCGGATATTTCCGGAATGCCTATGATCATGATCTTGCCACCGGGTTTTAGCAGGTCAAGGGCCTGATCCACGGCTTCCTGTTGCCCGCAACATTCAAAAATAATATCCAGCAACCGGGGTTCATGGCCCTTAATGTCCGAAACGATATCATTTGTATCCGGATTGCCGGTCCAGTCAGCCCCAATTTTAACAGCCAGGGAATTCCTGTCAGATATTTTATCCGTTATGTAGGCTTTGCAGGCTCCTTTTTGTTTTGCAGCAAGCAGCACACTCATGCCTATGGGACCGAATCCCAGGATTCCTATGGCATCGCACAACCGCAGATTTGATTGTTCAACAGCATAGTAACCAATGGCGAGTGGTTCTGACAGGGCTGCGTCATCGAGGTTCTTATTTCTCACCGGGAACAGGCTTGTTTCAGGCATGACTAAATATTCAGACAAACAACCTTCGGCCTGACCGGGATTCCCCAGGAATTTGAGGTTGAGGCAGGTATGTGACCTTCCGGACTGGCATTGTTCACAAGTGAAGCACGGCATGGCCGGATCGATGGCAACAGCATCGCCAGGTTTCACTCTTTTAACCTGAGAACCTACAGCCTCCACTATGCCTGAACCCTCATGCCCCGGTATAAAGGGGTATTGTACAATCTGATTGCCAATTCTTCCGGACCTGAAATAATGGATGTCGGATCCGCAAACTCCCACTGTTCTGATACGGATCAATACATCAAAAGGTGTGACCAATTCCGGTTCCGGGACTTCAATGATTTCCAGATTATTTTTCGCGGTTAAATGGACTGCTTTCATCAGTGATTCGGTATCAGTGAGTAAAGGTAACAGAAAATGACACATCAAAAGCCAGCAATCCTTATTGAAAACTGAAATTGAAGGCAATAAAAAACCCTGACGGTTTTGTCAGGGTTAATGATGAGATATGATTACAGGAGTAGAGTTTCCGGTCGTTTAATATCAGCCCCCTTCAACTTCAATCATAGTAAAAGGTATGTTGAGCATGGCTCCATAATCCTGTCCACACTCCTTCATATCAAGGTCATCTTCCTCATAATACCAGTTGATCTTTATATTTTTTTTTTGTTCCAGGATCTCTTCAAGGGTTTTGAAGATCTTCAATAAAACTTTTGATGAACTTGTATTAAAATACTCCAGGTACACATCAACCTGAGTTGTCTCAGGTGCGTTTTTGGAAAAGTTCTCCAGCCATGCAATGACGGGGGAATAAAATACCGTGTGATTCTCAGGAATGGATTTCCCTTTGATCTCAATAAGGTTTTTATCCGGAGCATATACGATCCTGGGCGTTTTAGCAGTCCCTTGTATTTCCAGTGGCTCCAATTTGTATTCCATGCCTTCTGCGGTAGTATGTGTGTAGTTTTTCATTAAAAGAAACTGCTGCACTTCTTTTAACGAACAATTTTAAAAAATGTTTCGGCTGACTAATTTATAAAAATAGACTGAATTCAAAGAACATTATTTAACAAAATCTTTCTTTTCCCCATCAAAAAATTAAAAATCAGCTATTTTTGGAATTTGAGACATCATTCATGGCTTCCCCCTCTGCGCCCCCCTGCCTGCCTTTGCTCTCGCTTTGTCATGATTTTTGCGCCTGCAAGCAAAAATCCCGCCAATTTCCTGCTGTTTTTTTACTCAGGCATCATTAGTGGCCTGTTCCAGCCTTTTCAGGATGGAAAATATAAAACCGGCAGAGAGCAGACAGGTGACCACAAAGATCAGCCACAGCTGCCACAGATCGATCTTTTCCCAGAAGAAGCTGCCAATAAAGAGCAACTTGTTACCAACAGCGGTTGCAAGCAACCAGCCTCCCTGCATTACGCCCTGGAACCTGACAGGAGCAACCTTGGACACAAAGGACAATCCCATAGGGCTGAGGAACAATTCTGCTATGGTAAGGACCAGGTAAGAGGACATAAGCCAGTACGGCATGATCCTGGATGAGTCGGGTACAGGATTGTACTTAATTATACCTGCCTCATCTACCGTCTGAAGATCGTGGGGTGAAATTAAGTTAATTGACCCAACGATCATAACGACAAAACCAAGGGCCGCTATGATCATTCCAATCCCGATCTTTTTTGGTGTGGAAGGCTCCAGGTTCTTCTTATTCAACCATGCAAAAATGGCCATGACTGCGAATGTAAGAGAGACAATGAATAGCGGATTGTAGGATTGGAATACTTCGGGTGAAATTGGATTCTCAGCATCACCACGACGGAAAAACCAAATAGCCAGAGCACCACCTACAATGGTCAATATGGCTCCGCCAATCCTCGAATTCTTCGTGGCATTTCTTCCAAGGAGCATGAAGATCCCTATAATGAAGGCAATGACCGATAAAATATTTTCAAGAGTAAAGAACATGTAGGTAAAAGGATCTACACTCTTTACAGTATAATCACGTGCAAAAAAAGTTAAAGTGAGACCATTTTGGTGGAAACCCATCCAGAAAAAGATCACTACAAAGAATACCAGCAATAGTGAAATCACCCGTTGTTTCTCTTTTTTAGTCGCAATAATTACGATCCATGTAACAAATCCAACAAAAAGGCCAATAGCCATTCCTGTTTTGAAATCTTTTACAAAGCTGATAAGTATGGCGGTGATAGCACCTGCAACCAGGGCAACGGGAATAGCCATTGGCTTTTCAGACAGGGAAATGGTCTTTTCTCCAGCCATTCTTCCCCTTTTGGGAAGATGCTTATTGAATATAAGGTAGGCCAGAAGTGAGACCACCATGGCAATGGCTGCGATTCCAAAAGCGAAATTATATCCTCTTGAAAAGGTCTCGATATACGTGTTTGCAAAAGCACCAAGGTCACTAACCGGACCATTCAGGCTAACGGCATTTGCCAGTTCCTGAAGTATGCCAACATCCTGCAGGGTTCCGTCCTTAAATTGATGACAGATTGCCGGTAAGCTTCCGTCATGGAGAAATCCATTTATCTTAAGCCACCAGTTCCTGATGCCCATGGCAGCAAATGGAGCAAAGAAAGCACCCACGTTTATTCCCATATAGAAAATCAGGAAAGCGTTGTCCCTGACCTTGTCATACTTGGGCTCGTCGTACATTTGCCCGACAACAGCCTGCAGGTTCCCTTTGAACAATCCATTCCCGATAGCGATGGTGAAGAGCCCTACCACTGTTATGGGAAGAGATAAGCCTGGCAATACCAGAACGGCGTAGCCAATAAACATAATAACCTGTCCCATTGCAATAATAGTGGTATATTTCCGGGTGGCATCTGCCAGAATACCACCCAGCAGTGCCAAGGCATAAATTGCAAAATAAAACCAACTGTAAATATCCCCGGCTTTATCTGCTGCAAGTCCGAATTTCGCCTGCAGAAACAGCACAAGGATGGCCATCATAGTATAGAACCCGAATCGTTCTCCCATATTGGTAAAAAAAGCCACATACAATCCTTTAGGATGTCCTTTTAGCATGATATCGAATTTTGGTTAGTTTCTGATTGAAGCAACAAATATAAACATCTTTTTTTATGCCGTTTTATCACTCTTCTTATACCATACATTTTTAAATAAGCCCTGAAGACCTTAAATTTGCAAAGAGCGGCAATGTTTTACAAACGGCAGGAAATCAATTTTAAGAATCATTCATGACGATACATCCAGAAGTTAAAATATTCCGGTCAGGCCAGGTCAGGGAGATTGATGCCTATACCATCATCAATGAACCCATTGCATCTGTTGACCTGATGGAGCGTGCCTCTGTTTCTGTTTTTGAATGGATTAAAGATCATTTCTCAAAAACCATTCAGATTTTTATTTTTGCCGGTACCGGTAATAACGGGGGCGATGGACTCGTTGTGGGTCGCCTGCTTACTAATGCGGGCTATAATGTCAGCATATACCTGGCACGTTATTCAAAAAATATTTCTGATGATTGCCAAATCAATTTTAACCGTTTGCAACAGACCCCCGGTGCATCAGTAGTTGAGATGAAAGAAAAGGATGCCTTTCCTGACATTCCCGGGGATTCCCTGGTTATTGATGCACTTTTCGGATCCGGTTTGTCGAGGCCACTGGAAGGCCGTTACGCAGGTTTGGTAAAGCACATCAATGACAATGAAGCAAAAGTTGTAAGTATAGATATTCCGTCGGGACTGTTTGGGGAGGATAATTCCACCAATAATTACGATCATATTGTTCGTGCAAACCATACGCTGAGCCTGCAATTTCAAAAACTGGCCTTTCAATTTCAGGAAAATGATCAGTATGCCGGGGATGTAGTAGTACTGCCCATTGGTTTGCATAAGGGTGTCATTGACCACTTGCCCACCCCCTATGCTTTTATTTCCGGATCTTTTGTAAGATCCTTTGTTAAAAAGAGGGATCTTTTCAGCCATAAGGGTAATTTCGGACATGTGTTGCTGATATCAGGGTGTTATGGTAAAATGGGAGCTGCCGTACTGGCATCCAGGGCATGCCTGCGGTCAGGGGTTGGATTGCTGACCACTCATGTGCCGGGGAAGGGAAATGATATTTTGCAAACAGCCGTACCTGAGGCCATGATCAGCCTGGATCAGTCAGACATCATTTTTACTCAGGCACCCCCGCTTTCTGACTTTTCAAATGTTGGAATCGGACCGGCATTGGGGTGTAAGCACAATTCCCGGGAAGGCCTGCGGGAGTTAATACGATCGGCTGAGACACCCATGGTGCTGGATGCAGATGCGATCAATATCCTTGGTGCCAATCCCGACTGGATAACGGATCTTCCACAGGAAAGCGTTCTTACGCCCCACCCGAAAGAATTTCAAAGACTGACAGGGAAAAACGGTACGGGCTACCAACGTCACAAACATCAGATTGAATTCTCAAAAAAACACAAAATGATCCTGGTTCTTAAAGGGGCCCATACATCCATCTCCTTTCCGGATGGCTCCTGTTTTTTTAATACTACCGGGAATCCGGGCATGGCAACGGCCGGCAGTGGCGATGTATTAACAGGAATTATTCTGGCATTACTGGGCCAGGGATACAATCCGGCAGATGCTGCAATATTAGGCGTATACGTACATGGCCTGGCAGGTGATCTTGCCAGGGATAAAATTGGCGAAGAAGCCCTCATTGCATCCGATATTATTGACCATCTTGGTCCTGCATTCAGGAACATCCGGTCTTTGGAGGAATGAACATTGACTGGTAACTTTATAATCTGACTTTGAAATTTGTAAAATCATGAGAAATATTTATCTGCTTGTAATTTTCGTCTCGGTTTGTTTATCTGCATGTACACCTCCCGTTGAGGTTACCAGAACGGTCCATAAACTGCCTGACGGCATCCAGCCACCCACGGATGCGGTTATCTACGGATTGCCCAGGACGGTCTTACAGATTATGGTGGAAGTGGAAAAGGAGATCCGGAAAAAGGGCCCTTTTTATGCTTACAGAAGCAAATATCTGGGGCAGGAGGACGGCATTGCAGATGATCTGACTGCGTGGAGGATATCCAATATTGAAATAAGTTCATTTGAGGAACCTGATCCGGGTCAGTTTTACGTGATCGAACCTTCTGAACTGGCATATTCCAATTACCTGCAAATGACCAAAGCAGGCCTGGTGTTAAGTTTGGATCCGGGTTTGTACAAGCGCATGCCTGCTGAACTGGATATTCCACTTTCAGAACCACGGCACCACTTTTTTACTGACCAGTCCGTTAAAAGAAATATGGCTGAATATAAAGACACTCTTTACCGTTTGGTGGAGACGGATACGGCATTCATCCGGGTTCCTTATGTGGATCTTAAGGTTCGTTACAAAAATACGGATGAAAAGGCCGGAGAGGCTGCCAATTTCATCATTAAAATCAGGAAGCGCCGTTTCAAGCTTATGTCCGGGCAGTATGAAGGCGTGTATCCCGAAGGCATCGCCCTGGAATATGCAGTAAAAGAATTAACCAGACTGGAGAATGAGTATATGGCCCTTTTTCTGGGCAAAACCATCGTTGAAAACTATACACAGTCTTTTCAGTATGTCCCGGTTGAGAGTGAAACGGAAGACAGTGCTCCCTTGTTCAGGTTTTCAAATGATGAAGGCATTCTCCCGGCGGACGATATTGATGGGAAGCCCATCATGTTGAGGATCAACAGTATTGGGATTATGGCCGGTCTGAATTCCGCAGAACACCGGCCGGACAGCGTCAACAGAGCCGATCTGATATACAGAGTGCCCGACCCGTCAGTGGCGGAGATCGTTGATGGTATCAGGAGCTTATCGAAAAAAAGGGTTTTAATATATCAGAGAGGAAAAATAATGCGCCTCCCCGGGAAGTTCCGGTTGAGTCCCCGGGAATGAACTGCAGATAATCCAAGGCGGGGAATCAACTATTTTGCAGCCTGAATTCTGCCCTCAAAACTTTTTATGTAATCCTGCAGACTGATGGATTTATAGCCCTCCACAACAAAGTAGTTCAGGATGGGTTCAAGATCTTTGGCTGAAAAATAGCCGGGGATGGGTGCCAGTAATTGAAAATCTTCATCCATGTAAACCGCTGATGGATACCCCATTTGGCCCTGCAGCAACGCTATGGCAAGCTGATGGGGGCTCCTGGGTTTGGCCCCCTCATTTACAAAGGTTTTTCCTGCAAAGGTGACAGGCTCTTTTGATTCTGCATTGAATTTGACAGCATAAAACTTTGTATTCAGCAGTTCAATGATCACCGGATGGGTAAATGTCTCCTTATCCATTTTCTTACACCAGCCGCACCAGTCAGTATATACATCAATAAACAGTTTTCTTGGTTCCTTGCTGCTTAAGGCCACGGCCTCCTCAAAGCCATACCACTTAACTTCATTTTTTTCCTGTGCTCCGGCCGTAGCCATGCCCGCAACTACAAAAAGCAGTACCGGAATGAATTGTTTTTTCATTTTGTGTCAACTATGTTATATAACATACAACAAATTGTATGCCACAGTACAAATATATAAATATTTACAATGATGTATGCATATTTCTGTAAGCTGCATTTCCCAAATACTCAGCATGATTCAGAACTGTTTCAATACGGGCAACTTCGTCAAACTGCTTTTGATACGGATGCGGATCTGGTGCAGGTTCAAACAGAGTGCTTTTATTAACTTTTATTTTTCTTACTTTAGGCTTTTTAATCTCACAAATATTCAAAACTGATGGAAACATTCAAGAAAACGCTACGGGATTCCACACCAATGCGGTGGTTTATGTTGGTATTGGTTAGTATGTTGATGTTTTCAACGTACTGGTTTCAGGATTTCTTTTCAGGATTAAAAGGGTTGATGGAATCTGAAATGGGCTTCACCAGTGAAGAGTTCGGTCGCATGATCGCTCTGACAACCATTGCGAATGTTTTTGGCATGATCATCGTCGGGGGCATCATTCTTGACAAGTGGGGGATCCGCCTGACGGGAATTGTATTTGGAGGGTTGGCGACCCTTGGTGCGACTATTGTGGCGATGGGTGCTTATGGATTTTTTGGTGAAAGTCATTCCACTAAACTTACCATGATGATCGTTGGCAGGGTGATGTTTGGTTCGGGTTTGGAGGTGGTTTGTGTGGTAGCCAGCAGAACCGTAGTGAAATGGTTTAAAGGCTATGAGTTGGCCCTGGCCATGGCCATTAATATGGGTTTTGGCCGGTTAGGATCTGCCATGGGGATTGCCTTATCCATAGATATTGGCGGCGGCAGCGTTCCACCGGCAGTGGCATTTGCAGCCACACTGATTGGCCTTTCATTGATCATTTTCCTGATTTATACAGTATTCGATATTAAAATTGACAGACAAACTGCGGGACAGACCGAAGGTGTTGATGATGAGGAATTTAAATTCACTGACCTGATTAAGCTTATTACAAATCGCTCTTTTATTTTTATTGCACTCCTGTGTGTTTCCTTCTATGCCGCAGTATTCCCGTTTATTCAGTATGCACCTGATCTGATGGTAAACAAATTCGGGTTTACTTATGATCTGCCTGCGTCAGGTAATTATTTTACTTTGTTTGGCAGTATATCACTGGGGAATGCGATGATATTTATCGGCTTGTTCATATTCGGTATTGCATTTTCAATGGTTCCTGCTCAGATGAAGACCAGAGGAAAAAAACTATTATCGCTACTGTTGATCTTTGTGCTGTTTGTTGTATTTATCAGCACCCTTTGGGGGACCCTCTCATTATGGTTAAAGAACGGACCAAAAACGGCCAGTCTCATTCCTATGGGAACCATTTTGTTCACCCCCATATTTGGCAGTTATATCGACCGGAAAGGGAAAGCTGCTTCGGTCATGATCCTGGGCGCCCTGTTGCTTATTTTTGCGCACTTATCCCTGTCATTATTTAACAATGTGGTACTCGGATATCTTGGTTTGGTGAGTCTTGGGATTGCTTTTTCACTGGTACCTGCAGCCATGTGGCCTTCAGTGGCAAAGATTGTTGCAGAAAACCGTTTGGGAACTGCCTATGCCACAATGTTTACCATTCAGAATATTGGTCTCCTGGCTTTTTTCTGGGGTATTGGCGCCGTTCTGGACCTTGCCAACAAGGCGGATCTGGAAGCTATCAGGGCCGGAGAGATGATGTACAATTACACCATACCGATTGGCATGCTGGTAGTACTTGGAATAATATCAATATTCCTGGCCTTTGAGCTCAGAAAAGCAGATGCCAAACAAAAATATGGTCTGGAGCTGCCTTTCGGCGGGAAACCGGAATAAATATTCCGAGGGCGGACTAAATCCATCCAAAGTTTACCATGATTAATAAGCACATAAACTTATAATTAAATAAATCTGACTAACATGAATATCAGCGAATTAGATCCTAAAGTTTTATGGAAACATTTTTACAGCCTGACACAGATACCACGTCCCTCAAAAAAAGAAAAGGAGATTGTGGCATATATGAAAAAATTTGGTGAAGACCTGGGTCTGAATACTCTTGTGGATGAAGTAGATAATGTCATCATCAAAAAACCGGCCACTCCCGGTTTAGAGAACCGCAAAACCGTAGTTTTACAGGGTCATCTGGATATGGTGCCTCAAAAAAATTCCGATACCAAACATGATTTCGGGAAAGATCCGATTGAAGCCTTTGTTGACGGGGAATGGGTGACTGCCAAAGGTACCACCCTGGGGGCGGATAACGGAATCGGAGTCGCCGCCGCCATGGCTGTC
>CAYOFK010000095.1:0-11396 GCA_964403185.1 uncultured Rikenellaceae bacterium
AATTGGGAGCCGCGTATTTTACAGTACTGATTCCATTCAACAACTCCTCGAAGAAAACCTCGAATGAAAAAATCCTTCCGGATTTGTATTCTTTGAGTCTTTGACATTGAACATTCAGGCACAACGGGATAAACCTTTTCCTGGGCAAATGAGGCTGAGAAGGTTTAGGTTAAAACACCCTCAACAATTATTCATCTTGAAAAAGAAAAAATACCCTGGCCTGCTGTTTTTTATTTCCTTTCAATCCATTTGAATGATTAAAAAATTCACTCCTCAATTCAAAGACTAAATATCCTGAATGGGATATTGGTTTTCAATTTTCACCGGTAGGCCATATTAGGTTCCCGATCGCAAAAAAAATACTGCTTAAATTGTATTTTAACAATTCCACCCAACATTTGGACTGCTAACTTGCTCTCAAGAGCAGATCCTTTCAAATTAAGCTTTTTAAAGCCTTCTAAGGCATTAAAATAGATCACTCAACCCTTTCCCTTAACTTACAGGAAGGAAGGTCAAATGAATGCATTATTGTTATTTTTAAATCACTTTCAACAAATCCTTTACGAGCTTATCTGTGTTCCTTCAGGTAATTTTTGTTTAACAAACAAAATGTTTAAACCATGTTTAAACCGGAAAAGAAAAGCCTTCAGCAAGAAAAACTGAAGGCCTTGATTTTACTGGGTGGGCGGTACTGGATTCGAACCAGTGACCCCCTGCTTGTAAGGCAGGTGCTCTGAACCAGCTGAGCTAACCGCCCAATTCTATTTCAAATTTTACCTGGCATTTCAATTTTATACCGATGAACCAGTCCCGAAAATCCCGAAGTTCTGCTCCGTTGGATTTTCGAGGATGCCCGAAAAACTTATGCAATTAAAGATTGCTTGTTTTTCGGCACTGAGCTAACCGCCCGAAACGGAGTGCAAATATATATCAACTATCCAAATTCGCAAAAAAATATTCCAAAATATTCAGTTTCAATAATAACAGTCAAACTCCCCCTTTTTAATCCCGGTTTTATGCCATGTTAAGAATCTGCAGTAATTTGATTTACAGCTATTGACATATACATTATTTTGATGTAACTTTAGTATATCAAATCAAACCCACTAAATTTTTTCAATTATGAAAAAAATTCTGAATTTCACCCTGATGCTGTTACTGGCCATTGGCCTTTCTTCATGTGATAAATTAAAAAACCTTGCAGATATTGAATTCGATACTACCCTCAGCGGGAACCTGAACATCCTGGTTGAAGAGCCCGGAACCAAATCCGCACTGGTCAGCTACAGTTTTTCCGCCAACACAAATATCAACCCTCTTGATGATGATAACGTCGCTAAATACATTGACAATATTAAAGACTGGTCTGTAAATGGCATTACCGCCCGCGTTGTATCTGTGAATAAGCCGAATGTCGTTTTCCTTTCAGGCACTTTTTTTAAAGTCTCTAATAATACCCACTCCGCCCAATGGACATTGCCCGTTGATTTTTCTGTTGTGGAAAATGCCCAATTTTCACTTGATAACAGCGGAGGCGCCTGGGACGCCGTTCGCCAAATACTGCTTAAGAACAGTGCTTTCAACATCATGGTGGACGGGGAGTGCACTGAAAATGATGTAACCGTTGTCATTAAGCTTTCAATCGGCGCTAAAGTTACAGCAAATCCCCTTTAACACCATTATCCCTTCGTTTCCAACTATCTTGCCGAAGCCATTTTTCCAGAGTGATTCCTTTGGAGCTCTGGAAGAGTCAGTTACGAATTGAAGGTTTCAAAGAAACCTAATCGACTTGAAAAGTCGATCTACATACACTTTTCAATCATTAGTACATGCTTTTAAATCCGGTCCGTATTTGAATCTGTGCCCAGCACAAACATTCCTCACGGACCGGTTTTTTCTTGACATTCAACACCCGGGGTTTCGCACCCCGGGCTATTATATTTCGCTCCGTTGGGACTTGATGCGGCCATCAATCAGACTCAGGTGCAATCTGATGAAACCGGGTCTCGTAATCATAACACTTCCAGGTCACAAGGACACTGGAAGGTTATTACACTCTGAAGACCTGCCAGGGACCTTTCAGGACGCTGGAAGGTCGGCATCCGCATTATTTCATTATTACTCGTTTTGCTCATGAGACCGGTCGTTTCCTCCCTCAGTTTCATTTTCACAATCACACCACCTCTGCCACCACGTACGTACTGCCCCCGATGAAAACCAGATCGTCCGGTCCGGCAGCATTCCTGGCCGATTCCACAGCCTGAACCACTGAGGAACAGACCTTGCCTTTCAGGCCAAAACGGACACCGCAGGACTGTAATTCCGACGGGTCCATGGCTCTGGGTATATCTGCTCTGACGTAATAATAACTTGCTTCTTTGGGCAGTAAATTCAAGATGGATCCCGGATCCTTACCGGAAACCATACCCAGAATGAAATGCAGTTTTTTATGAGGTGTATTCCGGATCTGGGCAATAACCTGCTGCATGCCTTCAGGGTTATGCCCTGTATCGCATACCACCAGGGGATTATTGTCAAGAACCTGCCACCGTCCATAAAATCCCGTATTGGATATGACCGAAGCCATGCCCTTATATACTGCGGGTTCTTCAATTTGGATCCCTGCCTGTCTCAACATCTCAATACTTACCAAGGCCGTAATGATATTCGCAGCCTGGTAGTTTCCAAGCAGGTCGCATTCCAGGTCTTTATAATATGGAATTCCATTACGGTTTAACGATATTCTTTGCTTTGAATCAAGAGTTTTCAGGGTGTATCCTGTTTGGATTGCGGAATCAGCAAATGCAATCGGAGCATTCAGATTCATGGCGGTTCTTTTAAAAATTCCATTTATGCCTTCCCGGGTTTCACCCACAACCACAGGCACACCGGGTTTTATGATGCCCGCCTTTTCCCCGGCAATTTCCTCCAGGCTGTGACCCAGAAATTCCTGGTGGTCGTGACCAATATTTGTAATCACGGATAACACAGGAGTAATAATATTGGTTGAGTCCAACCGCCCGCCCAATCCGGTTTCAATCACCGCCACATCCACCCTTGTTTCTTTAAAATATTGAAACGCCATAGCCACCGTCATTTCAAAAAAGGAGGGATTTGATTCATCAAACAGCTTGCGATGTTGATTCACAAACCGGACCACCCGCTTCTCCGTAATCTGTTCACCATCTACTTTAATGCGTTCACGGAAATCTTTCAGGTGTGGAGAGGTATACAATCCGCATTTGTAACCGGCTTCCATCAGTACCGAAGCCAGGATGTGCGACACCGATCCTTTTCCATTGGTCCCGGCCACATGTATGGTACGGTATGACTTGTGCGGGTGGTTGAAATGAGTATCCAGGGCCAGGGTGGTCTCCAGACCGGCTTTATAAGCAGCTTTACCCAACCTTTGATACATCGGCAACTGACTGAAAAGAAAGTCAGTCACTTCAGAATAAGTATTCATTTGCGCACTCACGAATTTATTATATACTACCAGGTTTCATAATGGATCTTTTCCCGATGGTAACGGTTGACAAATGGTTTCTGCTCCGCCGGATATCCGATTGACACCAGTGCAAAAGGCTGGATGTGATCAGGCAGGTTAAAAAAATTGCGGAATGCTTTTCTCCGTTCCTCCCGCGGATGAACACCGAGCCACACAGCACCCAGTCCCAATCCGTGCGCTGCCAGCAAAATGTTCTGTGTGGCCGCACCACAATCCACACTCCAATAACCGGGGCTGTTTTCCAGTTTGGTATCCCCAAGCACAAGAATTGCAAAGGCGGCGTGTTTCAACATGTCAGCGTATGGATGAATTTCAGTGATCCCGGTCAAACGTTCCCTGTCGCGTACCAGGATAAAGTGCCATGGTTGGCGATTCACTGCTGAAGGAGCCTGCATGGCTGCACAAAATATTTGTTTTATATCCTCATCTGACACCTCCTTATCAATATACTTACGGATGCTCCTGCGGCTGAAAATACCTTCAATCAATTCCATTTTACTCAAAATTTATTATGATTGCGATAAAGCAAAAAAACAGAATAAAAATTACTATTTTTATATGTTATCCCCGTTCAAATTTAATATGAAGAAAAAAACAAAAAAAATATTTGTTTTAGACACCAATGTGTTATTGCACGATTATCAATGTATCTATAATTTTAAGGAAAATGATATTGTCATTCCCATTGTTGTTCTTGAGGAGTTGGATAAATTCAAAAAGGGGAACAACCAGATCAATTACCATGCCCGTGAACTCACCAGGGAACTTGACAAACTTTCAGGTGCCAACCTGTTCACTCTGGGTGTTTCATTAGGCAAGGGTAAAGGTAAGTTGTTCATTGAAACGGGCAAGCCATTTTCCGATAATGTCAGTGAATCCTTCCCGGAGAGGACTCCCGACCACCGCATCCTTGTCATTGCGGATTATGTTACTGAAAAAAATCCAGACACGTTGGTGATCCTTGTCACCAAAGACATAAACCTGAGGATGAAAGCCAAGTCTCTGGGCATACAGGCTCAGGATTATGAAACCGATAAGGTCACGAACCTTGAGGAGTTATACAGGGCACTGGTAACCATAGAGAATCTTGATGCCGGCCTGATCTCCAGGCTGTATGAAAAAGACGGCACACTACCCATTCGCGAATTCAAACTCAGTCCCAGGCCATTTGCACATGAATATTTTATTTTAAAGAGTGAAAAATCCAGTGTATTATCACATTTTGACCCGTTTAACAAGGTGATGAACCGGATTGAAAAGATACAGGCATACGGGATAGATCCCCGGAATGCCGAGCAGACCTTTTCACTGGATGCCTTAACAAGGCCGGAAATAGAGTTAGTGGCCCTGACCGGAAAGGCGGGAACCGGAAAAACCTTATTGGCACTGGCTGCAGCCCTGCATCAGCGTCGCAACTTCAAGCAGATCTTTCTGGCACGTCCCATCGTCCCCCTGGGCAATCGTGATATTGGTTACCTGCCCGGCGATGTGAGTGAAAAGATCGGACCCTATATGCAACCATTGTTTGACAACCTGGCAGTCATCAAAAATAAATTCAGTCCACAGTCAAAAGATTATCAAAAGATTGAAGACATGCTAAAGGAGGAAAAACTGGTAATCACCCCCCTCGCATATATAAGGGGCCGGAGTTTATCAAATATCTATTTTATCGTAGATGAAGCTCAGAACCTCACACCACATGAGGTTAAGACAATCATTACCAGAGCAGGGGAAGGCACCAAGCTTATATTTACGGGTGATATTGAACAAATAGATTCTCCTTATCTGGATGCAGGATCAAATGGGTTGACTTATTTGACAGATAAAATGAAAGGGCAGGATCTGTTTGCCCATATCAACCTGGTAAAAGGAGAACGGAGTCATCTTGCTGAACTGGCAAGTCAAATATTATAACACACGATGTATGGATAAAATATTAACCATTGTAAGGCATGGAAAATCAGACTGGAGTTATGACGGACTGGCAGATTTTGACAGGCCTCTGAAAGCCAGGGCCTATAGTGACGGATACAGAATGGCCGGAATTCTAAAAACCATGGAACCGGTCCCCGACCTGCTGCTTACAAGTCCTGCAAACCGGGCATCATACACTGCAATCATTTATAGCAGGGTCCTTTACGGGAATTTTGAAAAACTTAAAATAAATGAGGATTTGTATCTTGCCGGAGCACGGTCCATATTAAACATTGTCAGGAACTGCGGGGAGGATGTGGCACATCTGGCCATTTTCGGACACAATCCGGGCTTTACAGAACTGGCCAATAGTTTTCTTAAGGAATACCTTGAAAACATCCCAACATCAGGGTTTGTACGGCTCACTTTCAGGGCAGGCAACTGGTCAGATATCTCTCAGGATGCCTTGCTTGACCACCGGTTTGAGTATCCAAAAAAGGATCTTGCTTTTTAATATAATCCGGGAATTGAATGGACATTAGTAATCGTGAAATAGGTTGGTTGTCTTTTAACCACGCAGTGCTGCAGGAAGCCGCTGATCCAAATGTACCCCTGGTTGAACGACTCAGGTTTCTTGGTATTTTCTCGAACAATCTAGATGAGTTTTTTAAGGTAAGGGTTGCCTCCATGCGAAGATTGAGTGAATTGAACGTTGATACCACAAAGGTAACTGTTGATGATCCAAAAGAGGTTTTGAAACGGATACAGGCAACGGTTCTCAAGCTCAACAAGAAATTTGATACCTACTATGCCGAAATAACCAAAGAACTGGAAAAGGAAGGGATTTACATAATCAATGAGACCCAGTTGAATGATTCCCAGAAGGAGTTTGTTCATAACTATTACAATAATATAGTGGTCCCTGTATTGAATCCCATCATGCTGGCCAATGTAAAGAACTTCCCGGAATTAAAAGACAAATCCATTTACCTGGCGGTAAAACTTTCCAGGTCCAAATCCCAACCGCGATCGGAATATGCCCTGATAGAATTGCCCCGGAAAACATTATCCCGGTTTGTAGAACTGCCCGGCAAAGAAAGTAAAAAGTTCATTATACTTCTGGATGATGTGATCCGGGCTGAATTGCCCAACCTGTTTCGCACCTTTTCATATGATGAATTTGAAGCTTATACAATTAAAATAACAAGGGATGCTGAACTCGATATAGATAACGACCTCACTAAAAGTCTGCTTGAAAAGATATCCAAGGGCGTAAAAGGCCGTAAACGCGGGCAGGCGGTCCGGTTTGTTTACGACCAAAGCATGCCTGATGACCTGCAGTCCTATCTTTTAAACAGGTTAAAGATCACTTCAAAAGACAATGTCATACCAGGAAGCCGGTACCATAACTTTAAGGATTTCATGGAATATCCTTCCATTGGTTCCGGAAAGCTTGAATATAATAAGATGGTGGCGCTGAAACATCCGGCTTTCAGCAACGCATCAAGCATCCTGAAAAACATCCATAAAAAAGATGTTTTGCTTTATTATCCTTACCACGACTTTTCTCAATTCATCAATCTCATCCGTGAAGCAGCCATTGATCCCGAGGTTATCTCCATAGGCATCACCTTGTACAGGGTGGCTTTTCATTCCAGGGTGATGAATGCCCTGATCAATGCTTCTCTGAATGGAAAGGAAGTGACGGTAGTCATTGAACTACAAGCCCGGTTTGATGAAGAATCAAATATTTACTGGTCGAAAAAACTTGAGGAAGCAGGTGCAAAAGTTGTATTTGGAATTCCCGGACTGAAGATCCATTGTAAATTATTCCTGGTTGGCCGGAAGGGAAGGGAAAATAAAATTCATTACACTGCCTGTATCAGCACAGGCAATTTTCATGAAGGCACTGCCAGCGTTTATTCGGATGTCACCCTGTTTACCACTTTGAGAAAGATTACACGGGAGGTAAAAATGGTCTTTGATTTCATCGAGCATCCCTTTAAGCCTGTGGTATTTAAAAACCTGTTGGTTTCTCCCAATTTCATGAGAAACAAACTAATAACCCTGATTGATAATGAGATACTCAATGCAAAGCAGGGCCGGGAAGCCTATATCATCCTTAAAATTAACAATCTGGTTGACCGGAAGATGATCCTGCGATTATATGCAGCCAGCCAGGCAGGTGTTAAGATCACACTCATCGTCCGGGGCATTTGCTCTTTGAAACCAGGCATTCCGGGACTGAGTGACAGCATATACGGCATTCGTATTGTGGGCCGTTTTCTCGAACACACGAGAATCCATATTTTCTGCAATGGCGGAAATGAAAAATATTATATCAGTTCTGCGGACTGGATGCCAAGAAACCTGGATCACCGTGTTGAGGTTGGCTGTCCGGTTTTCGATCCGGATATTCAAAAAGAACTCCGCGACCTGATCCACCTGACCCTTTCTGACAATGTCAAAGCCAGGATAATAAATGAAGCCCAGGACAACCAGTATGTAAAGAATGACAAGCCTGCTATAGATTCTCAGATCGAGCTCTATGACGTAATAAAGCATAAAAAATACTGATCAATCGTTTATTAAAAGTGCACATCCCCAAAACGTGGAGGAATCATTACATGAATTTGGAAGATCTGTGTCAAAAGGTGGGTGTTATTGCCCGTGAAGCCGGAAATTTCATAAGGAATGAGCGGATCCGGTCAGGTGCCATGGAATTCCAGACCAAAGGCTTGCATGATTTTGTGACCGACGTGGACAGACAATCTGAATCCTTCATTATAGAAAAGCTACAGGAAATGCTGCCTGATTCGGGATTTATTGCTGAGGAAGGCACAAAAACACATAAAGGGCCCCGGTATAACTGGATCATTGACCCTCTTGACGGAACCACAAATTTTATCCACGGTTTGTTTCCTTACTCTGTCAGCATTGCACTGCTGGAAGATGAAGAGCTGCAACTTGGCAGCATTTATGAAATCGGGGCCGATGAACTGTACTGCGCGTGGAAGTCAGGGGGTGCCTGGTGCAATGGTGTTCAAATACAGGTTTCACACGCTCAGGCACTAAAGGATTCCCTTATTGCTACCGGATTCCCCTTTACGAATTTTGACCATATGGAAGCCTTCATGAACGTAATCCGGAAAATCATGCAAACCACGCACGGCATCCGCCGTTTCGGATCTGCAGCCGTTGATCTGGCCTACCTGGCATCGGGAAAATTTGACGGTTTTTTTGAATATAACCTGAATGCCTGGGATGTGGCAGCCGGAATTGTTATTGTAAAGGAAGCAGGGGGCCGCATTACAGATTTTTCAGGTGGTGAAAATTATTTGTACGGCAAGGAGATTGTCGCCTCCAACTCAACCATTCATGATGAATTCCTGCAGCCTGTCCGGTTGGTTCTGTCTTCTGAAGATTGATATCCCGGAATACATATACGTATAACAATTAATCATACCAAGGGTGGAGTGATAGGATATAGCTTGTAAGTTATATGTTATTGGATGAAAAGAGGCCACGAATGCACTGATGCGGGACGAATGAACGAATTTCGTCAAACCATTCAGTTTTTTAAGATAATAAATGTATATATCCGTTGAAACCACTTACTTTGAATCATGATCAAAACGGCGGTAGTAATATTGAACTGGAACGGGGAAGCCTACCTTAAGCGCTTCCTGCCTTCAGTGCTGTCGCATTCAAGCCCTGAGAATACACAGGTTGTTGTTGGTGACAACGGATCGACAGACGGATCTGTTTCCTTACTGGAAAAGGAATTTCCGGAGGTACACCTGATAAAGCTTGATAAGAACTATGGGTTTTCAGAAGGATACAACCGCATTCTCAGGCAAGTCTCTGCCGGCCATTACGTTATTTTGAATTCAGACATTGAAGTCACACCCGGGTGGCTTGATCCCCTCATTAACATTCTCGCCGAGAACCCTCAAATTGCTGTAGTGATGCCTAAGATCAAGTCGTTTGAACGGCAGGAATATTTTGAACATGCAGGCGCTGCCGGAGGGTTTATTGACAAATTCGGTTATCCGTTTTGCCGGGGCCGTATACTGAATAACATTGAAAAAGACCAGGGCCAGTACGATCAGGAATGTGAGGTGTTCTGGGCCACCGGCGCCTGTATGTGCATTAAGGCAGACATCTTTCACAAATTCGGAGGGTTTGATGATTACATGTTTGCCCATATGGAAGAGATTGACCTGTGCTGGCGTATTAAAAATGCAGGGTTTAAGATTCTTTTCACTCCGGAATCCACTGTGTACCATGTAGGTGGAGGAACACTGCCAAATGAACATCCGCAAAAATTGTATCTGAATTTCAGGAACAATCTGATCCTTCTTTACAAAAATCTGCCACCCGGAAATAAAGCATTTGTGTTTTTCATGCGTTTCATACTTGACGGGGTGGCCGCATTAAAATTCCTGGCGGGTTTCAAACCGGCACACATGGCGGCCATATTCCGGGCACACTGGCATTTTTACAGGATTTTACCGAAGTACAAAAAGGATCTCAAAAACCAGACTTTAAAGATTGCGAAGCTGCCTGAGGAACTATACCGGAAAAGCATTTTGTTAAATTTCTACATTCTCAGGAGAAAAACATACACCGATCTTAAACAGTGAAGGGGGCAGATCTGCAGTAACTAATCACATCCGAAAGCAATGTAAATCCCGGTCATGAAATTTTCCCGATTCGTTATCTTCTTATCCATAGTATTTTGTTTTTATGCCCTCATTAATTATTACATTTATTCACACGGACTGATTGCTTTTCAGGAGGGTTCATTACTCCGCACGGTTTATAAGTTTGTATTTATCGGGGTCTTGCTTCTGTTTCCGGTTGGCCGGATACTTGAACGATTCTGGCACACCAGGATTCTCTACAGAATTTCTGAGATTGGCTCTTTCTGGCTGGCAGCCATGTTATATTTCTTTTTATTAAGTCTGGGGTTTGATATCGCCGGCCTGATGCTGTTGCTTGCAGATGAACCTACCTTCATTATGGATCCGGAATTTCAGCAGTTTGCTGTTGTAATTTCGGCATGCTTTGTTTTTCTGCTGTTAATTGGGGGGTACATCAATGGAAGAAATCCCAGGATCAGGAAGCTGAATATCCGTATAGGGAAATCAGCCGGTTTATTGAAAACTTTAAATATTGTAGCCGCTTCGGATATTCATCTGGGATCTATCATCGGAGAAAAGCGCGTTAAAAAGATGGTGGAAAAGATCAATGGCCTTAAGCCGGATATAGTGCTCCTGGCCGGAGACATCCTTGATGAAGATACCGGATCTGTCATTCACCAGAACCTGGGGTCCTGTCTTGAAAATATTGAGTCAAGGTTCGGTGTATTTGCCGCCACAGGGAATCACGAGTTTATCGGAGGAATCCGTAATGCCCTGGCTTTTCTTGAGAAACACAAGATCAGGGTGCTTAAAGATGAATGGCAGGAAATTGCGGGCCGGTTTTATGTAGTTGGGCGTCTTGACAGGGATGTTAGCCGATATGCAGGAATTCAGGGAAAAAGCCTGCCCGAAATACTTGAAGGAGCGGATCCGTCAAAACCCATACTGCTTCTTGATCATCAACCAGTCAGATTTGCCGAGGGAGTAACAGCCGGAATAGATCTGCAGCTTTCAGGACATACGCATCATGGCCAGATCTGGCCTCTGCAATTCTTCACTAAACGAATTTTCGACCTTAGCTGGGGATATAAAAGAACAGGCAACACACATTTTTATGTATCCTCCGGTTACGGGAGTTGGGGGCCACCGGTACGTATCGGCAACCGGCCTGAGCTGGTATCCATTACTTTAGAGTTCACTCCAGGTATAAAGACATGACACTTCCGGCTATGCCTACTGGGCGCCGGGCGCCTACGCTAAAGTTAAGGCTGGGTAGATTGACTTTGTAAGTCGATTGTGGCCGAAAGGGCACTAATGAAAATCCCTTT
>CAYOFK010000096.1:0-11364 GCA_964403185.1 uncultured Rikenellaceae bacterium
AAAGAAAAAAATATCATAAAATATTAGTAACACAATTTAATAATTACCACACTAGGATGCCAAATTGTTACATTACTAAATTGCAAATCAAACTTTGGTGTGAGTTCTGTAGAGCGATTTTTCAAATCGCTTATCGACTTACAAAGTCGATCTACATTGGCTTCGCCTCAGCCTGTAATCGTCGGACGCCTCCAAGTCGTCCGACGATTACAGGGGCCGATTGCCAGAATTCCTTGATTTTACTCCTCGAACTAATTTTTAGCGGGATGCCGGATTCTCAACACCGGTGATAAAATGATCCACGCATTGTTTGATGTCGAAATGGTATCCTCCTTCAAGAACGGCGAAAATGTTTGGGAAGGACCGGCTCAGTTTTGCACCTAATTTCTTATAACCGTTGAGGGTATAATTCAGATTTAGCAGCCGGTCTTTCTCATAACCATCAAACCCGGCAGAGACGCCTACCACATCGGGCCGGAATTCCTCAGCACGTGCAATGGCCTGGTCCACAGCCTCCAGAAGTTCGGCATCCCCACTCCCTGCAGGCAGGGGAAAATTCATTGTATAGCCCTCTCCTTCACCTCTTCCTGTTTCGTGTTTCTCGCCGGTGCCGGGATAGGCATGGTGCTGATGTATAGAACAATACAGCACTTTGTCGCTGTCATAGAAAATGCTTTGGGTACCATCTCCATGGTGTCCGTCAATATCGAGAATAAAAACCTTTTTTCCTTCATTGACCAGCTTTTGTGCAGCTATGGCAATATTATTGAACAGGCAAAAACCATCTGCCCGGTCGCGTTTGGCATGGTGTCCGGGAGGCCGGACCACCGCAAAGGCATTTTGTTCCGAAGCCTGGATGGCTAAGCCCACGGCCTGGCAGGCGGCTGAATAACTCTCAGGAAGCACGATCACTTCCGCCAGAATGGTGCCTTTACAACATGTTTCCTTTACAAAATCTGCATAAGACCTTGTATGGGCCAGGGTTATGAATGCTTCACCATCCCTGGAGAATGTTTTAGTTGAATGTACAAATTCACTTATGCGGTAGTCTCCTTCTGCATCGCTTCCGATATTGTGATGCAGGGAGGCCGGGTTAAATAAAATATCCATCATATCATTCCTGTGGTTCCGGTGGTAAACCTTTTTCCAGTCTTCCAAGTTCCTGGATGAATGCGTCTTTATACCAATCCTCCTGAATTCCCGGCAGATCTTTTAAGGCCTTTGAATACCCCTGGTATTTGCCCAGGCAATAGCGTATGTACCCGTCATTGCAGGGAAAGGCCAGGACATCATTCCGTCCCCTGAAGGCACTTGGATGCGGGGGACTTTTTAATGCAAAGATCTGAATGGTATACCACGGAATTTCTTCAATTTTTTCCGGTTTTTGGAAATATCCTGCAAAGCCATCTCCTCCGGTTTCATCTGCAGCCACAATATCAGACAGCTCATGCTGATCCACAATGGCAGATTCTCCCAGGCCGGCCTTTTGAAGTTTTCCGAGCATTTCAACGGCCGGAGGTTTTTCCGGAAATCCGCCAAGGGTATACAGGTAGCCATCTGAGATCTGTTGCTCGCGGACATAGCTTAATTCTTCAACCCCATATTTGTCAAAAAATCCGGGGGGTACTCTTTCCGGCACTTTCAGTACAATAACGGTATAATTCAGATCATGATCTCCCCTGAGGAACTCCGGAACGGTTACTTCTTTAACAAGCATCTGGTCTTCACTTCCCTTCAGGATCCGTATCTCAACACGCCTGTTATATTTCCGGATATTATCAGCATTTTGTTGCCTGTCTTTCGGGATAGAAACGGCCCGTATTTCGCCCAGGCTTTTGGTTATCAGTCGGGATTCAGAAACATCACGGTCGAACAGGTACCTTGCGACACTCATAGCCCGTTGCCCGGACAATCGAATGTTGTAGGCCTTGCTTCCAACCGTATCGGCATGTCCGGCCACCTCAAATTTCAATTCAGAATATTCGGTCATTAATGCGATGATCTTATTCAGTTTGATCTCCTCCTTCTTATTAACAGTAAAGGAATTGAAATCAAAATAAATATTTTCAAACAAAAGACAGGTGCCCTCCACCACCTCTTTCTGAACCAGATTTACGTCCCGTTGAATTCTTTTTGCACTGATCTTTCTGGCAATCGAGAGCATTTGTTTCTGGGGTTCGAATCCTTTTGATTCATACAACACTTCATACTGCCCGGGATCGAGTATGGCTTCATATTCTCCGGTGGCCGTATCGGCACGGATTGTTTGAAGGGTATCCCCTGTTGCCACATTAATAATTTTTACATTCAAAGTATTTTCCTGCATTTCATCTGTCCCTTCCAGTTTCACACTGCCCTTAAGAGTGATTTCAGAAACCTCTTCATCAGCCCTCAAAACCATCATGCAGATGGCATTTTTAATATCAGATTGTTCCGAATAATGGCTGTGATAAAGGGTATCGCCCGGTCCCACAGGTGCCAGATACACATCGTCATCTGTGGTATTGGCAGGGTATCCCAGGTTCACCGGCATGCCCCATTCCCCGTTTTTTGCCTGGCGTGTATAGAAATGATCAAATCCCCCGATACTGGAATGTCCCTGCGAACTAAAAAATAAAAGGCTGCCATCGGCCGACAAATAAGGTGACTCTTCAGAAAAGGCGCTGTTCACACCCGGTCCAAGATTCACTGCAGGGCCCCATTCACCATTGGCATCCAGACCGGACTTATACAGGTCAAGTCTGCCATACCCGCCTTTTCTGTTACTGGTAAAAAAGAGTGTTTTTCCATCAGGTGAAATACAGCATCCTGACTCCCAGTATTTCGTATTTATATTGGCATTGAGTTTTTCAAGTTTTGTCCATCTGTTTCCCTCGTACCTGCTCACATATAAGTTTCCCAGCCCCCGGTCATCCATATAAACAAAAAGGGTGTTTCCATCGGCAGAGAGGGACGAGCTGATCCCTTCCCCTTTTGAGTTAAGCTGATTGCTTATATCCCGTGGCTTTGACCATGTGCCGTTGATCTTCCCGGAAAACATGATCCTGTATCGTCCCTTGTCCAATCCCGTATATACCAGGTGTTTTCCATTTCCTGAAATGGCCGGATTAATATTTTCTTCATAGAGATTAATGGCTTCATCCAGTTGTTCCTCTGCGACATCCACGGGTTCCTGTTGCAAATCCATGGCCAGCCTGCATCCTTTGATCTGGGCACGGACAAATTCGATGTTATAATAATCTGTGGCATCTGATTTATCCAGGAATGCCTCATACATTTCAATGGCTTTATCCAGTTGGTTGTCATAATGATATGCCAGTCCCAGGTAAAACAGTGCGTCCACCGGAGCATTCCGTTCCCGGAAATCGGATTTATAGTCCGGAGAAATGTGATTTGATGCAAATTCCAGATGTTTTACAGACTTGTGTTTTTGACCTGGTATATGCAAATAGCAGATCCCGATCTTAAATTGTATATGGGCATTTTCCGGTTCCATTTTCTCGAGCTGCAGAAAACGTTCCAGAGCATCCTCATCTTCATTCAGGTAAAGAAGAATAGATTCTGCCTCCTTAAAAAGTGCTTTAAAAATTTTATTATCCTGAGAAAGGGTATTGAAGAAGGAGGTACAGAGCAATGTAATAAGAACCAATAATCTCAGCAACATATCAATAAATTTTTTGTAAAAATAATTAAAAAGTACAGTTCGGGAATAATAAGTCAAAAAGAGCTTTAAAAAGATATCCGCATTTGGTGAAAATAAATTCCTATTTTTGTCCTTCAATCCGGTCCCTATGAATCCAATCCCGAAGCATTCTTCATTCTATAAATATGTGTTCCTGGGGTGGTTGATCCTGATCCTTGCAGTCTCATCCATTCCAAAATTACCGAATCCGAATTTTGAAATAAGAAACAGGACCTTAAGGGTTGATTATCTCATTCATTGGCTGGAATACCTGATTCTTACCGGTCTTTTTGTGCTCTGGCGCAGTCTGTCAACAGGAAAACACATACTAAAAACAGGATTATTGGCCCTGGTTTTAGGATTGTGCGTTGGAACCATAGATGAAATTCACCAACTGTTAATTCCTGGCCGGATTTTCAACCCATTGGATATGATCCACAATTATCTGGGTGTAATAACGGGGATCTTTCTGGGATCCTTTTATGCCCAAAGGTTTCTTTCAGCCCTGGCCAACAAAAAGATCACCACCGGCAAATGAGCGGGATTTTATTAATCTTCTGACGTAAACATGGCTATCAGAACCGGGATCCGGAACAAGCCTGTAAGAAGCGCCAGACCTCCGGAGAAGAAAAGGATACCAATGGCCTTATAATACCAGGCCAGTTCAATAAAAGTGCTACTCCAACAGGCCGCCCACAGGAAGAGGATGTAGAATCCCAGCCGGACCGACAATTGAAGGTCAAGTCTGAATTTGAATTTTGAAAACACCAGAAAAACCTGGAATCCCAGGATCACAATTTGTGTTACCAGACTTGCCAGTGCGGAGCCATAAGCCTGGTATTCCGGAATGAGCAGGATATTCAGTCCCACATTCATAAGCAAACCTGTTATGGCCACCAGGTTCAGAGCTTTCAGATAACCGCCTGCAGTGAGCAATGTTCCGAATATGTATGTGGCCGACACAAATATGTGTGCAAGCATAAGAACAGCAAGTACGCGGGATGAATCTGAAGTATGCTCATGGTACAGCAGGTTCATAAACTCCTGTCTGTAAAAAACCAGCAGCATGGATACAGCCAACACCGGAATTAAAAGCAACATCAACGAGAACATGGTCAGGCCTTCCACATTTTTCTTTTGCTTGATCATCCGTGAAAACATTGGCAATAACAGGGTGGCAAAAAGAAAGGCATACATGGTAAAGGCATCGAGGATCCTGAAAGCCTGCGCATAAATTCCAGCCTGGATATTACCATCCGGAAGCATGCGTTCCAGCATCACCGAATCCACCCGGTAATACACTGCCATAAGAATAGTTAACAGGGCGTAAGGATAACCGTTTTTTATTATGAGTTTAAAATGATTCATTTTAGGCAGGGGAATAAAATTGCCGGTCTTACCCGCCACCATTATAAATGCTACGAGGGCGGCAATGGCATAGGACGCTGTTTGGGCAAATACAAACCACTCTATTTTAAAAGTTCCCCTCCCCAGCCTGGTCCAGAGCAAAAGGCTGCAAATACCGATCATCAGGGCCTTATCGAGTACCGACAATAAACTGTCGGCTTTGAATAATTGCAGGCCGCTGATATTGGACCTGAAATATAAAATAAGAGATGCCAGAAACTGATTCAGCACGAGGAACCACAACAAGTGAAACTGTTTGTCGTCATACCCAATGATCCAGGCGATGATCATACATATTACAGCATACAGGATACCCAGCAGGAATTTCAGGCCAATGATACTGGCAAAGGACTCTCCGATGGAACCCGGGCGGCGGGAGATCTCCCTGTTATTAAAACTGGTGATCCCAAAATCAAGAAAAATATTTAAAAGAATGGAGAAATTAAACAGGGAAAAATAAAGTCCGTATTCACCGGCTCCAACAACATTTTGCACAGAACGGTCTATCCCAAAAACCCAAAACGGTTTTACAAGAATATTCAGGAAAAGAAGCAATATAAGATTTGTAACAAACTTCTTTTTCAATACGGATAAATTGAAATATCTTACACTTTTGTTAACGAACAGAACATTATTTTGTTTCCTTTGCAACATAATAAATCGTCCATACCTGAGTTCATCTATACTTTAATATTTTAATGGAGATCGCAGTCAACACCAGACTTCTTATTAAAGGACGACTCGGAGGCATGGGCTGGTTTACATTCCAGACCTTAAAAAGGATTACCAGAAACCATCCCGAACACCGGTTTTATTTTTTATTTGACAGGACTCCGGATCCCGGTTTTGTCTTTTCAGATAATGTTACCCCGGTTACACTTTTTCCCCAGGCACGCCATCCTGTTTTGTGGTATCTGTGGTTTGAATACAGCACGTTGCGTTTCCTGAACAAGAAACAGCCCGACTTGTTTCTTTCAACTGACGGTTATTTATCATTAAATACAAAGGTGCCATCCCTTCCGGTGATCCACGACATCAACTTTCACCATATGTCACAGCACCTGCCCTTTATGGCACGCAAATATTACAGGCATTATTTTCCGAAATTTGCCCGGAAAGCCACTCGTATTGCAACGGTTTCAGAGTATTCAAAAAAAGATCTTGTGCAAAGTTACAAACTGCCCCCGGAGAAAATTGATGTTGTGTTTAACGGTTCGGATGACACCTTCCAGCCACTGCCGGAGGGTGTCAAAACAAGAGTGAGAGAAAAATATACCCGGGGTGCTGAATATTTTATTTTCATAGGGTCGCTGCATCCCCGGAAGAATGTGTGCCGCACCCTACTGGCTTTCGATCTTTTCAAAAAAAAGACAGGTTTGCCTCACAAGCTTCTAATGATAGGCAAACCGTTTTTTAAGCTGTCCGGCATGAAAGATGTTCATGCAAACATGGAACATAAAGAAGATGTTATTTTTTTTGGCAGAACTGAAAGGGAAATCATTAAAGAAGTACTGGCCGCTTCCACGGCCCTGTTGTTTGTTCCCTTATTTGAAGGATTCGGCATTCCCATGCTTGAGGGATTCAGGTGTGAAATCCCTGTTATCGCAGGAGATCGCACCTCCCTTCCGGAAGTGGGTGGAGATGCAGCCCTGTATGTAGATCCTTATTCTGAAAATGCTATCTCTGAGGCCATGGTGCAGATTGTAAATGAAGATGCTTTGCGCCGTGATCTTATTAAGAAGGGCAGGGCCAGGAAAGATATTTTCAGTTGGGATAAAAGCGCTGAGCTCCTGTGGAACAGTATTGAAAAAACACTCAGATATCAGTGATTTGAGAACTCAGGAATTACATTCATTTTACTCAGGGGGGCAATTGGAAGCCGGTGTGGATGAGGCGGGCCGGGGCTGCCTGGCCGGGCCGGTTGTTGCTGCGGCAGTCATCCTGCCAGAAAACTTCACTCACCCCTTGTTAACCGACTCCAAAAAACTTTCCGCCAAATCCAGATACGCACTCCGGGAAGAAATACAAAAACAGGCCCTTTCCTGGAGTGTTCAGCAGGCATCCAACACAGAGATTGACCAACTGAACATTCTCAATGCCACATACCTGGCCATGCACCGGGCCATAAGGGAATTATCACAGGCACCCTCCTTGTTGCTTATTGACGGCAACCGTTTTCAACCTTATCCGGACATCCGGCATGTATGTATTGTAAAAGGAGATGGCAGGTTTTTTTCTATTGCGGCCGCCTCGGTACTGGCCAAAACTTACCGTGATGACCTCATGAATGGTCTGCATAAAAAACACCCTGGTTACCAATGGGACAAAAACAAGGGCTACCCCACTAAAAAACACCGGGATGCCATATTCAGATTGGGGATTACCTCTTTTCACAGAAAATCGTTTCAACTGCTGAACCGGCAATTGAAAATGGAACTTTAAGAAAACTCCGGCATGTTGCAAAACAAACTTTTATCACTTCCGGGTTTCTATATAAAATTTATCTTTGTACTCCTGCCCCAAAATAATGACGCTTGATCAAAACTTAAAAATATCGTTATGAAAAGAATTTACTTGTTGCTAACTGCTTTTGTGATGGTTTTTACCGGTTCGTTAAAAGCCGATGAAGGGATGTGGTTGTTACCACTGCTCGAGAAACTCAATATGGGCACCATGACGGAACTGGGCCTGGAATTATCAGCAGAGGAGATCTACAGTATTAATAATTCGAGTCTGAAGGATGCCATTGTGATCTTTGGTGGTGGTTGTACTGCCGAGATTGTTTCCGACCAGGGCTTGCTGCTTACAAATCATCATTGTGGTTACGGGAGGATCCAGGCTCACAGTTCCACAGAACACAATTATCTGGAAGATGGTTTCTGGGCCGGAACAAAAGCCGATGAGCTCACCAACCCGGGGCTTTCTGTTACTTTCCTGGTGAGAATTGAAGATGTTTCTGAAAAAGTCAATGCAGATTTGAATGATGATATGGATGCTGAAGCCCGGTCTGCTAAGATCCGGGAACTTTCGGGTCAGATACAGGATGCCGCAACAGACGGGAACCATTATTCAGCCAGGGTGCAGTCTTTTTTTGGAGGAAATAATTTTTACCTCCTTGTTTATGAGACCTTTCGTGATGTGCGGCTGGTTGGAGCTCCCCCTTCCTCTATAGGCAAATATGGCGGTGACACTGATAACTGGGAATGGCCCCGCCATACCGGTGATTTCAGTGTATTCAGAGTGTATATGGCTCCCGATGGGAAACCGGCCGCGTATGCCCCTGAAAACATTCCCCTGAAGCCGAGGCATTATTTACCGGTATCCATTAAAGGAGTGAAGCCCGGTGATTTTGCCATGGTTCTGGGTTATCCGGGTGGAACGCAACGCTATATGACCTCCTGGGAAATTGAAGAAGTACTGGACATTACGCATCCCAACCGTATCAAGATCCGCGGCGCCAGGCAGGAAATTTTACTTGAAGACATGCTGGCTGATGAAAAAGTCCGTATCCAGTACGCCTCAAAATATTCAGGATCCAGTAACTACTGGAAGTTTTCAATCGGACAAAGCCAGGGATTAAAACGGCTGAAGGTAAAGGAACAAAAGAAGCAGATTGAAGATGATTTTTCAGACTGGGTTGAAGGAAACAGTGCCAGAAAGGACAAATACGACAAAGCGCTCGAATTGATCAAAACCTCCATTGAAGGAAGGAAGGAATACCTACATGCAAGGCAGTATCTTTCGGAATGCATCCTGAGAGGCAGTGAGCTGATCTTGTTTGCCGGCAGGGCCCGGGGATTGTATGAAGCTCTTGAAAGCGGGGATGAGGAACAGATCCGTAAAGCGGCAGATAGTTTTAAGGAACGTGCCCGGGGTTTTTATAAGAATTATAATGCTCCCACCGACCGTAAAGTCGTAAAGGCCATGCTTAAAATGTTTGCTGAAGATGTACCTGTTCAATACCAGCCTGATTTTTTCCAAACGATACAAACAAAATACAAAGGAGATTTTAATAAGTTTGTTGACCGGATGTTTGACAAGTCGGTATTTGTGTCAGAAGAAAGGCTCAATGCATTTTTAGCCGATCCCAGCCTGAAGGTCCTTAATAAAGACCTTGCCCTGATGGCAGCTCTGTCAAGTTCAGAAAAGAATTCAGAATTGAGGGATAGTGCTTCAGAATTCGCCACCGGTTTTGCAAAAGGACACCGCTTGTTCGTTGCCGGCCTCAGGGAAATGGATGAGAATATTGTGCGCTACCCGGATGCCAATTTCAGTATGCGTTTAACTTATGGAACCGTAAAAGGGTATGACCCCAGGGATGCCGTTCATTATAAGTATTTCACCACCGTTGAAGGGATCATGGAAAAGGAAGATCCGGACAATTTTGAATTTGTAGTGGAGGAAAAACTGAAAGAGCTTTATAAGTCAAAAGATTACGGGGAATACGGAGTGGACGGACAAATGCCGGTTTGTTTCCTTACCAACAATGATATTACAGGTGGAAATTCAGGAAGTCCCATGATCAATGGAAACGGTGAACTCATCGGACTGGCCTTCGATGGAAACTGGGAAGCCATGAGTGGGGATATAGCTTTTGAACCGGATTTACAGCGGTGCATTGCAGTAGATATCCGGTACGTATTATTCATCATGGATAAATTTGCAGGCGCCGGGCACCTGGTGGATGAGATGAAGGTAGTTAAGTAATAGTGATACGATGACTGGGAGTCATCGCAACACTTGACTCATCACTGCAAAAATATTGGATAAAATGTCAAATCCCATCACCATATATACCGATGGTGCCGCCCGTGGCAATCCCGGTCCGGGCGGTTATGGAGTAGTTTTAATGTCGGGGAAACACCGGAAGGAGCTATCTGATGGCTTCCGGCTGACCACCAACAACCGGATGGAATTACTGGCGGTGATCTCAGGACTGGAAGCCCTGAAGAAGGGAGGCAGCAAGGTGACGGTATATACCGATTCCAGGTACGTGGCGGATGCCGTTGATAAAGGCTGGGTTTTTGACTGGGAAAAGAAGGCTTTTAAGAAGAAAAAGAATCCTGATCTGTGGAAACGTTTTTTGAAGATATACCGCAGGCACCAGGTGAAATTCGTATGGGTGAAGGGCCACGCCAACATTCCTGAAAACGAGCGTTGCGACCGGCTTGCGGTTGAAGCATCCCGGGGGCCCTATCTTAAGGATGATACCGGGTATAAGGAAAATGAGACCGGTTTATTCATCTAATAAAGTTTGAAAGGTTTTGCCCGTACTCGTCAGACTACGTCGGGTAGTCAGACGAGTATTGTAGAACGGAATGAGGGTTTCTCCGAAACCCAATCGACCTGGACCGTTTTGTTAAACAAAACAGCACGAGGATTGCATCAGCAATCTGAGTAACGTCGATCTGCAATGGCAAGACCTACGAGGTTTTGAAAACCTCGTAGGTCTTATTCCAACATTCCACTCCCGCATTTCTACTTCTGTTCCAGCGCCTGGATGCGTTTTTCAAGGTTTTCAATAATGATTTGCTGTTCTTTTAAAGCTTCCAGCAAAACCACAGTCAGTTTATTATAGTTCACTGCTTTATAGCCCCGGTTTGTAGTTTTCACTAATTCAGGAAAAATAAGTTCAACCTCCTGTGCAACAAGTCCAATCTGATCCCTGTCAGAGAATCTGTTTTTCTTATTCTCTTCAACATTCCAATTATAAGTTACAGGTTTTAATTTATTGACTTTATTTAAGGAATTTTTTAGTTCAGAAATGTTAGATTTAAACCTGGCATCTGAAGTAACCCAGACTTCATTTACCGTTGCATCGCCTGCCACGTGCATGTCAGCATAAAAATTAATATCAAGGTTTAAAAAGTCTCCAAAAATAAAAGCCTGATCCCAGTTGGCTCCTGAATTATCAATATACAGGGTATTTGATCCGGTCTCATTGTATCCGGCGCTGAAGCCAAGGAAAACATTGTTACTGCCGGTTATGTTATTATACCCGGCCAGGGCACCTACTGCAACATTAGTGTTACCGGTATTAAAATACCCGGTTTCCTGCCCCATAAAAACATTGCCGATCCCGGAAACATTGCTCCATCCGGAACTGGTGCCCATAAACACATTATAGGCGCCGTTGCTATTGTTGAGGCCGGTTTCCTGGCCAATAAACACATTTGAGATTCCGGTGGTATTGCCTGCCCCGCTGGTTTCACCCAGGAATACATTATAGGATCCTGTAGTATTGCTGTTTCCCGAGCTGGATCCCATAAAAACAT
>CAYOFK010000097.1:0-11225 GCA_964403185.1 uncultured Rikenellaceae bacterium
TAGATTGACTTTGTAAGTCGATTGTGGCCGAAAGGGCACTAATGAAAATCCCTTTTCGGTAGTGGAGGAATACAACCGCGAAGTGGTTGCATGTGAATAACCCCGGGTTTCAACCCGGGGGTTCGGGGCCTTGCAACAAGCAGGTTTTGGCACAGTCTGTCCGTCTTTTGAAAAGGGAGGGTTAAAGACCGGGAACCAGTTCTTCAAGTTTGATACGCCGCGACCCTTTAAGGAAAATCCTGGATTTTCTAAGGGGATGTTTGGCCAGGAATGTTTTATATTCCTCCATGGTTTGGTAGCAATTCATATCCGAACCAGTGTCAGCTTCAGAAAATTCCCTGCCAATTAAAATGATCTGGTCAACAGGCAATCCATTAATATATTCAACGATTTTTTGGTGTTCAACAGATGAATGGGTTCCCAATTCAAGCATATCGCCCAGGATCAGGATTTTTGGGTCTCCGGCTATGTTCATAAAATTCTCAATGGCCACCTTCATGCTGGTAGGGTTGGCATTATAGGCATCCAGAAAGAGCAGGTTTTGTTGAGTTTTTATGATTTGAGACCGGTTGTTTCCGGGAACATAATTTTCAAGGGCCCGAACAATTGAGTCAGAACGCACTCCAAAATATCCGGAAATGGTTATGGCCGCTGCAATGTTCTCCATATTGAAAGTGCCAAACAACCGGGTTTTCACAGTTTTGGCCCGACCGTGTGTATGCCAGACAAATTCCAGGAAGGGTTCTGATTTTATTTCAGTAAACAGGTTTTCATCAATCTTGTAAACAATGGTTTTTGCCCCATCAGTTGGAATGGCCCTCAATAAAGGATGTCCTCCATTTTGAAACACTGTTCCTTTGTTGTTTCGCAACCACTCATAGAGTTCAGCCTTAGCTCTCTGAACATTTTCCTGCGTACCAAATCCCTCAAGGTGGGCAGAACCAATATTGGTAATGATGCCATTATCGGGCTTCACGATTTCGCACAATTTGGCAATTTCTCCCAGGTGGTTTGCGCCCATTTCCACAATTCCAATCTGAGTATTTTCATCCATTTCCAGCAGGGTCAGGGGAACACCAATATGATTGTTGAGATTACCAGGGGTTGCCGTGATTCTGAATGATGTCTCCAGCATGGCTGCTATAAGTTCCTTAGTGGTGGTTTTTCCATTGGAACCGGTAATGGCAAGGATGGGGATATTCAGGCATTGGCGGTGGTACCGGGCCAGTTCCTGAAGTGACCGGAGGGCATCTTCAACAAGTATAAACCGGTCGTCAGACACCGATTCAGGATCATCCACTACTGCCAGTGAACATCCTTCATCCAGGGCATGTCCGGCAAATTCATTACCGTCAAAATTATCACCTTTCAGGGCAAAAAACATGGCATCCGGGATGGCTTTCCTTGAATCGATACAAACCTTTGAAGATTTCCTGAAATAGTTATAGAGTCCGGGACGATCCATTTATTTTTTATAAAATAAAAAGACCTCATTTGCGAAATGAGGTCTTTAAGGGCCAAACAAATATTTTTAGTTTCCAGAAGGTGAACCCACACGGATCATGGCACATCTGAAACCAATATCATCAGTTGATGATTTCTGATCAAGGAACCTTCTTGCGCCAGGTGTCAGCCAGTAGGGTTTATCGCGCCAGGAGCCCCCTTTATATACCCTGGCATTATCATTGATCAATGAGGTATAATCCCGGTTTGCAATATCCTGGGCATACATCCGTCCTGAACCCGGGGTATCTTCCCCTTGCCATTCAGCCATATCAGTCAGTGAGGATTTAAGGTCCCCGTCCTTAAAGTTCCTGTAATCAGCTTTCTGATAGTTATAACGTCCGGCCATTCTGGACGGATTGATCTCAACATATTTCATACGTCCGAGGCTGTCTTTCTGAGTCAGTGTTCCGTCATCATTAGTTTCAAGGGTTTTAAAAACATTACCCCGGAATGGATTAAATTCATCCACATCCGAAAAACTTAACGGGCGGTACACATCCTGCACCCATTCGTTCACATTCCCGGCCATACAATACAGATTATTATCATTCGGCCAGTAGGATCTCACCTCGGCGGTGATGCTGGCATTGTCATTCAGGTAGCCTGCAACACCCATCAGGTCGCCCCGGCCCCTGGTGAAGTTAGCCATAAACCGGCCTCTGTATTTTCTTCCGGAATTTCTCAGATAGTGGCCGTCCCATGGATAAATCCTTCTTTCATATACTCGCTCTTCGAAGGTGTTTCCAATCAGAGCCATGGCGGCATATTCCCATTCCGCTTCGGTAGGCAGACGGTAGCGGGGCAATAAAATGCCATCCTCCATTTTAACCCTTCGTTCTTCAACATTGGGATCCATGCTTGGCAGGTTCTGGTTCACAAGTCCTTCGTACTGGCCGGCCAGATAGGCCTCAGTATTAAAGTTCTCATCATCAGCCTGGTTGGGATCATAATTCAGGATACCTTCCTGGATCATGATCATTTCATTTACCCGGTCGGTCCTCCAGGCACAGTAATCGTTGGCCTGTTCCCAGTTTATTCCAACAACCGGATAGTCATTGTAAGACGGATAACGGAAATAATATTTTACATATGGTTCATTATACCCTAATGGGCTCCTCCACACAAGAGTGTCCGGCAGAGCATTACGGTAAACCTCAGGATAGCTTTTGAACACCCTGCTGATCCAATACAGGTATTCCCTGTAATCAACATTAGCTACCTCGCATTCATCCATATAGAATGAAGAAACGGTCACCCGTTTTGGGACATTATTCCAGTCAAACATGACATCCTGTTCAACGCGGCCCATAGTAAAAGTACCACCTTCAATCAGGATGAGGCCCGGACCGTCAACCTGTTCAAGTCCTTGTATGACTTCAAATCCACCAAATTCAGGGTCGTTATAGCTCCACCCTGTGGAAGAGGAAGTATTACTGTCGCGGCCACCTCCGAACATGCTACAGGAAGCCAGGAATACTGACCCAATCAAAACAATTGGTAATGATTTAAAAATATTAAAATTCATAGCAATTTATTTTTTGAATTGGATGTTACTAATCTTCAAATATAAGAAATTTTTAATTTTTGGCTTGCTTTTTTCAAATTAACTAATAAACAGGCAGATTTATTGCATCAATGGTCTTAGTTTTTTTCCCTGAAGGGATATTCACTATCAAGCCAATCTCATGAGCACCCTGTGATGGGTTGAATGACTGATACTTGCTGATTGCAACATCATAACTATACGTAAAACCAATAAATTTGTTTGAATATCCCAGGGAAAAGATCACCGTTGTTTGGTCGAATCTGAAATCCTGCCTGGCGTGAAGTCCTGCATGCACTGGTTTTTTTGTCAAAACAACTCCCAATAAACCGTAATAGAAGGTTCCCTGATTCTGAAGCATTACTTCCGGTGTAATGACCCAGGCATCCTCCCGCCTGGAGGTTTTTGTTAACGGGATGTTCCGGGCCAGATGAACCGTGAACTTTCTGGGCAGCTCCGATCCCTCGACATCTGAGTCTGATAGCTTTGGTTTGGTGAGATGATGAATGGCCAGTCCTCCAAACCAGTCACCAGAGAAACCCACAAAACCAAAGGAATAATCCATATATATTTTCCGGCCGTCACCCAGCACTTCCTGTGTCGGCAACAACACCCCGGCCGATGGGTCGATCATATCCGGAAAGATCAGTTGTTCCATAGCCAGTTTTCTTTGGTTCACCGAAACCTGGAATCCGGCCTGGACATAGAAATCCCTGGATACTCTTAGGTGGTAATTATAGATTGCTGAAACATGAAAATTGTTCAGGATATTACTGGCACGGTCATTTAGCAGATAAAACCCCACACCTCCGTGAAGCAGGTCAACCGGCATGTCAAAAGCCGCATAGGTATTTTCAAATTTTGTACTTGAGGCCGACCATTGATTCCTGTATGTGAATGCCACTTTGCCTTCTTCCGAGGACCCGGAAAACCCGGGGTTATAGAATAGGCGGCTGGAATAAAATTGCGAAAATACAGGATCCTGTGCCTGCACTGTGGATACCGTTGACAGAACCACCAGAAATACCTGGAGTCCACTGAATAAATACTGGTGGTCCGTCTCTGAAAACCGCCGGAGAAAAATAAAAAACCTCATTTAAATATAAACCTTAAAGCCTGTTGAAAATAACAATAAATCATCAGTTCTGGCGTTTCATTGAGAAGCACAGAACATTGGTTATATATTTGCACCAGCCCCGGAAAAACAATCTGAACTCCCTGATTCCGCATAAAATAACGCAATTGACATAAATTTATTGGATACCAACCATTGCTTTTTTTATGACTGACCGTTACATTATATTTTAATTGAAATATTTGTTCAACATATTGATTCTATTGTATGGTATAAACGCCCAGGCACAGGATGTCTTCATTGTTAATAAATCACTGCCCGCATTCAGGATTGAAAAAGCATCCCAGGATCAGTACAGGCTGACTGCCGATAATTGTGAACATTCATACCCAGGCAGCAAAGTGCCAATTTACAGGGAACTGATCCCTGTTAATAAATTCCACCGGCACAACATTTTCAGTCTTGTTCTAATAAAATCCCTTGCCCTGGATCCCGCCCTGGTTAAGCTCACAGACATTGAAGAACAGGTTCCTGACCGGTTTGAATATAAAACCAGATTGGTCACCGTCAGGAAAAAACCCTTCATAGAAGTTGAATTTATTCCGCTTTTTAAAACGGGTCCGGGCAACATACAAAGGGTAGCCGAATATGAACTCAGAGTTGCATCTTCATCGGCAGAAGGAGTATCTGAATCCGGTCCGAAGTTCAGGCAATTACCGGGGCCTTCCGTATTAAAACAAGGCCTGTGGGTAAAATTGAAGATCACCCAAACCGGCATTCACAAGATCACCTACAGCGAATTGGTTGCCATGGGAATTTCGGACCCCTCCAGGCCCAGGATATTTGGAAATGGGGGAAGGATGGTTCCTGAGATGAATGCCGATCCCAGGCCTGATGGCCTTATCGAAAATGCCATTTGGATTGAAAAAGGCGTGGATGGGATTTTTAACCAGGGGGACTACTTACTTTTTTATGCCGAGGGGCCGGTTGTATGGGACTACAGCGAAGCAGATGCCATGTTTGTGCATACAAAACATCTTTATGACGAAGCCTCCTTTTATTTTGTTACGGCAGATGCGGGCACCGGGAAATCCATTCCTGAGCAAGGGTCTCTGACTGCAACTCCAACACATGAAGTTGAATATTATGATTACTGTGTTTTCAGGGAAGTGGATACTGAAAACCTGATCCGGTCGGGCCGCGAATGGTTTGAACCCATTTCAGCCTTTACTTCCAACTCTTTTCAGTTTCCCGGTTCGCGATTTCAAAGTTCCGCAACCGGCCGGATCCTGGTCCGGACAGCTGCCAGGTCTGCCTCACCGACAAGCTTTGAGATATCCACAGGCGGACAAAGCATCATTAGTTTACCAGTATCTTATGTAAACCCGGGAAATTATTCATCATATTTTGCTAAAACCGCATCAGGGAACACCACATTCACCCTGCCCCGTGATGAGCTGGAAATAAGCATCGGTATTTCAAACAGCGCTGCTTCCGAATCCAGATTCTGGCTCGACTATATCGATTTGAATGTCAGAAAAGAACTGTATTTTGAGGGTACCCAAATGCCATTTCGTGATCTTCAATCAGTGGGATTGGGAGCCACCGCCCGGTTTCACTTGAAAAACACGGGTGAGCAAGACATGGTATGGGATCTTACAGACCCGTTCTATCCGGTAAGAATCCTGACTGAACCTGCCGGATCTGAAAGAACTTTTATTCACACAACAGATTCACTCAGGGAATATATCGTGTTCAGTCCGGGCGAAGCATTTCAGGCTGAAGTGATGGAAGGCCTGGTTCCAAATCAGGATCTGGTTTCTGTAAGTGGCATGGACATGATCATTGTTTCACCCCCTGAATTTCTTGGAGAAGCCGGGCGACTGGCCGGTTTCAGATCGGAGCAGGATCAAATGGACATCCTTATCGCAACTCCTGAGAGCATTTATAATGAATTCTCCTCCGGGAAAAGAGATGCCGGCGCCATACGCGACTTTATCAGACAGGTTTATAAAAATTCATCGCCTGACCAGTCCTTAAAATACCTATTGTTATTCGGGGACGGTTCGTATAATAACCGGTCAGACCATGAGAATAATCCCAACCGGATCCCTACATACCAATCCCAAAATTCAATTCACTACACTCTTTCCTATGTAACGGATGACTTTTACGGGTTATTGGATGATGGAGAAGGCAGGAGTATGGGTTTGATTGATATCGGGATTGGACGGTTGCCCGTGAATACTGTTGAGGAAGCCGCTGCTCTGGTTGATAAAATCATCAGCTATACTGAGCCCCAGGCATTCGGGCCCTGGCGCAACCGGATTTGCTTTGTCGGAGATGACGGGGATATCTCTGACGGTTATACCAATTTACATATGGCCCAGGCCAATGAATTATGTGAAATTGTTGAAACAAACCAGCCTTCATTTAACAACCAGAAGATCTTTCTTGATGCATTTGAAAAGGTGTCATCGCCCAGTGGAGCCACCTATCCTGAGGTGAATAAAACCCTGAATGATGCCATAAACACCGGATCCCTGATCGTAAATTATACCGGACATGGGAATGAGCGCGGATTGGCACATGAAAACATTCTTGGTGTGAACGACATCCATTCCTGGACAAACAAGTATCGTTATCCGCTGTTTATCACAGCCACCTGTGAATTCAGCCGGTTTGACGATATTCAACAGGAGTTAAACGGAAATATCGCTTTGAAGACTTCGGCAGGAGAGATGGTCCTGCTTCATCGGGAAGCCGGCGGAATCGCGCTTCTCACCACTACCAGGCTGGTTTACTCCTACCCCAACTTTATCCTTAACAAGAATTTCTACAACACCGTTTTCACCACCGACCAGGATGGACACAGGCTACGATTGGGAGAAGTACTGAGGATCACAAAGAACCAATCCGGATCGGGGATCAATAAGAGAAACTTCACACTCCTGGGAGACCCCTCCATGACCCTTTCATTTCCGGAGCATATTGTTCAAACAGATTCGATCAACGGAAAACCTGCCGCATTTTTCACCGACACTCTCAACGGTCTCCGGAAATATACCTTTAAGGGCAGGATAACCGGCCCGGACGGCACCCTGCTGAGTGATTACATGGGAACCGTTTATCCGGTTATATTTGACAAAGAATACCTTCAGAAAACCCTGGGAAACAATGGCAATCCGGTGATGGAATTCAGAGTACAGGACAAAATCCTGTACAGCGGAAAAGCCTCCGTAAATCAGGGTGTCTTTGAATTTTCCTTCATTGTTCCGAAGGATGTCTCATTTAAATCCGGTACAGGAAAAATCAGTTACTATTCAAAAACCGCTCAGGGAGCAGTCGATGCCAGGGGTTATTTTGGAGGTTTTGAAATTGGCGGGTTTGCAGACACTATTGCAGAGGATACAACCGGACCGGTCATTAAACTCTATATGAACGACGACAAATTTGCAAACGGCGGAATCACAGACCCCAATCCCGTGATCTATGCCACAGTTACAGACTTTTCAGGCATCAATACTCTCGGCACGGGAATAGGTCATGATATCACCGCCATACTTGATGATGATTTTAGCAACCCCATGATACTGAACCGGTATTATGAATCATTTATTGACAGCTACCAGGGCGGCACCATCCGGTATCCTCTGACAGGCCTCACAGCGGGGAAACATACTCTTTGTCTGAAGGTTTGGGACATCTATAACAACGCATCCGAACGATGCCTGGAGTTTGAGGTCACAACCTCGGTCACCCCTGTTTTAAGGAAGCTCTACAATTATCCCAATCCCTTCAGGAACAGCACCTCATTTATCCTGGAACATAATCTGGGAGATTCAGACCTGCAATTAGAAATTCTTATTTACAACTTATCAGGTCAGATAATAAACATCATAAAAGAACGTTATTATTCACCGGGATACCGTTTGGGCCCGGTTATCTGGGATGGGACCGACAGCTATGGGAATCAGGTCGGGGCCGGTATATACATTTATAAGGTCCGGGTTTTCTCTGAGGCAGGTGCGTATCAGGAGATCAGCAATAAATTGATGAAAGTTAAATAAATAGTGTTAATTTTATCATACGAAAATGCCAGGAATATGATATCAAACGGGAATAAACATTTATGTGTATTAATGGGCCTGATCTTTGCTTGTACAAGTGTAAACGCACAAATTACCAGGGGAGAAGTCACAGGCCAGATCAATGCCATCCAAACAGCCGTTCCATTCCTCACCATTGCTCCTGATTCCAGATCCGGTGCCTTGGGGGATGCTGGCGTAGCCATATCCCCGGACCTTAATTCACAGCATTGGAACATTGCAAAATATGCTTTTATTAAGGGAACCGGTGGTGTTTCAATATCTTATTCTCCCTGGTTGAGACGGCTTATCGGCGATATCAATCTGGCATACCTTTCCGGCTACTACAGAATTGACAAACGACAGGTGGTGAGTACAAGCCTGCGGTATTTTTCACTTGGAAACATCACTTTTACGGATATTTTCGGAAACACCACGCGTAATTTTAATCCTAATGAGTGGGCTTTTGATGTCGGGTATTCAAGGGCTTTTTCAGACTACCTGTCCGGAGGCATAGCCTTCAGGTTTATCCATTCCAATTTAACCGGCGGGCAAACTGCCGGCAACACAACGGAAACCAAACCGGGGAATTCATTTGCAGCTGATGTTGCCATTTATTACAACCGGGATATTGACCTTGGGGCCATGGATGGCAATGCCGGATTTGGGGTGAATATCTCAAATATCGGGACCAAAATATCCTACACCAGTGACCGGGATCCTGATTTTATACCAACCAATCTAAGAATTGGCGGACTATTCGGAATGGATATTGATTCTTATAATACAATAAATTTCACACTTGATCTGAATAAGCTGCTGGTTCCCACACCTCCCATCTGGGATTCTACAGGAAACCAGATCATTGCCGGCAAAGATCCGCGTGTCTCAGTACCTATGGGAATGGTGCAGTCCTTTTATGATGCGCCCGGAGGGGCCCGGGAAGAATTTAATGAAATTGCCTGGGCCATTGGACTGGAATACTGGTATGATCACCAATTTGCCGTCCGGGGAGGTTACTTCTATGAACATGAAACCAAGGGAAACCGCAAGTTTTTCACCCTGGGTGTGGGACTCAAACTCAATATTTTCTCCCTTGATTTTTCATACCTTTTACCGGTGGCCCAAAACCACCCGCTCTCCAACACCTTACGCTTTACCCTGGCTTTTGATTTTGATTCATTTCAAAATCAAAACGGCAAATAACCCTCCATGCAACCAAGAATCGGGATCGGGTACGATGTACATCAACTGGCAGCCGGGCACAACCTTTGCCTTGGCGGTGTGACCGTTCCCCACTACAGGGGAACCCTTGGGCACTCTGACGGGGATGTTCTCATCCATGCCATCATTGACGCCCTCCTGGGTGCTGCCGATATGGAAGACATCGGGAGTCACTTTCCTGATTCAGATCCGCAGTATAAGGGTATTGACAGTAAGATACTGTTGCGGTTGGCCGTTGAAAAGATAAGGGATGCGGGGTTTGAAATCATCAATATTGACAGCACCATCACCCTGCAGGAACCCAAAATCAAGGCCCATGTTGCCCTGATGAAAAAGACCATGGCAGACATCCTCGACATCTCAGAAAAACAGGTTTCTGTAAAAGCCACAACTACTGAAAAGCTGGGATTCATTGGTAAGGAAGAAGGGGTGGCCTCTCAGGCGGTTGTTTTACTGAATAAATTATAACTACATTCTTTCATTAAAACTACGGAGGATCGTCTTTATTCCGGATACCGAAAATCCGGAACTGACGGGGTCTGGGTGGGGAAAAGAGTATTGAAGTGGTCGTTGACTGTACTCTGGTGATGCCGGAGCCCGGAACCTGTTGAGGCTGTAGGCTGAGATTGGTTCATATGCTGAACAATTGGTCTTTCGGATTCAGGATCTCAGCAAGAAATTAAACAAGAAGACCGTCATCCTGAAACCCAGCCTGCGTAGCTGGACGGGGATTCAGGATCTCATTAATGGTTCATAAATATTTAATTCCGGAGGTTTGAAAATTGAAAAAATATTATTTGTGATTTGATTATTGAAATTTGGAATTTGAGATTTGAGATATCATTCGTGGCTTCAACGGCGATTTCTCCATGTTTTTTTTACTGTTCTGGCAATAAACTCAGGATCTGCCATATGGGGTATGGTAACTTTTAATCCGGGGGTCCGTTTCATCTCCCTTTGTATTGAAAAAACAGCTCCTTCATTTCTGGCCCAACTCCGTCTGGCAATGCCGTTGTTCACATCCCAGTGCAACATCATCCCGATCTTCCGGTCTGTCATTTCAGTACCATCCAGAACCATACCAAAACCCCCGTTGATTACCTCTCCCCAGCCTACTCCGCCACCATTATGAATGGACACCCAGGAGGCGCCCCTGAAGGCGTCACCGATCACGTTGTGGACCGCCATATCGGCAGTGAATTGCGAACCGTCATAAATATTTGATGTCTCCCTGAAGGGAGAATCTGTGCCGGATACGTCGTGATGGTCGCGACCCAGAACCACCGGTCCCTTTAATGATCCATTCCTGATAGCATTGTTAAATCTTAAGGCGATCTTCACACGGCCTTCACAATCAGCATAAAGGATCCTGGCCTGGGAACCTACCACCAGTTTATTCCCGGCAGCTTCCCTGATCCAGAAAATGTTATCCTCTAACTGACGCTTAATCACCGCCGGAGCAGAGGATGCAATTTCTTCCAATATCTCCAGGGCAATGGCATCCGTTTTTTTCAGATCGTCCGGATCGGATGAAGTGCACACCCATCGAAACGGTCCGAAACCATAATCAAAGAACATCGGACCCATAATATCCTGTACATAGGAAGTATATTTATACCGGCCCGGTCCCTGCATAACGTCTGCACCGGCCCTGCCGGCTTCCAGAAGGAAGGCATTGCCATAATCAAAAAAATACATGCCCCTGGCGGCCAGTTTATTAATGGCTCTCACCTGTCTTCTTAATGATTCACGTACCTTTTCCTTGAATTCCCCGGGGTTTTCAGAGATC
>CAYOFK010000098.1:0-11177 GCA_964403185.1 uncultured Rikenellaceae bacterium
AAATGCCGGCAACCAACCCCAGATAATTCCGATGGCAGGCCCCACAATGGGGCCCAAACCTGCGATGGTTGTAAAGTGATGACCAAAAATGATGTGTTTTTTAGTCGGCACAAAATCAATCCCATCACGGAATTCGTGAGATGGCATTGGGTTGTTGTCGGACAACTTAAAGATCCGCCTTGCCAGGAACCGTCCGTAGGTCCGGTAGGCAATAATATAACCTGCCAATGCAATGACTGTCAATACCAAGGAGTTCATGCACTATCCTCTATAAAAACATAACTCTTCCAAATCCTACTTAACTGCTATGGAAGCAATTTCAATATCTGCATCCAGGGGCAGGCGTGCCACTTCCACAGCCACCCTTGCAGGGTATTTCCCATCCTTAAAAAAGCTGCCATACACGGCATTCATGGCCTGGTAATTATCAAGGTCCTTCAGGTAAACCGTACACTTCACCAGGTTTGAGTAATCCATTCCATTATTTCTGAGAATGGCGCCAATGTTTTTCATGACCACCCGTGTAGCCTTTTTAATATCCCCGGTAACGAGTTTTCCGCTTTCGGATTCGATCGGGATCTGTCCCGCCAGGTAATAGGTATTGCCTGCCTGCACAACCGGCCGGTAGGGTGCAATGGGTTTCGGTGCCTCTTCTTTTTGCGCATAGGTTAAAACACCCGTGAAAACCAGCAAAAAGAAGAACAATGATTTTTTCATGGTTAATTGGGATTAATGATTTCTCAAAAATAAATAAATTCCCTGTTAAATCTTAATTCTTTCAATACCTGTAGAGCGATTTTTTAAATCGCTTTTATTGATGGGTTTTCCCGGGTTTTACAAGCGACTTTTCCGAAGGAAGGTTTTGGCAGCAAAGTCGCTCTACAGGATTTGTTCCAAACCACGAAGTGGTTTAACATGAATAACCGCAGGTGAAACCTGTGACTCCGGCGCAACACCTCAATCCGGGAACCCCGAAATGATTCAACCAGGTGTATGGCTTTTTCCAACTGAGGATCACAATACTGCCCGCCCTGCCTGTTGCATTTTCCATCGGCCGCCATAGGCTTGACGACGGCGCTGCACGTAGCCGCTTGGGCCACCGCTGAAGCTTCAGCGACACGCAGTCGGCAGAGTAAGGCTGGCCAGGCAGGGACACCGGGGTTAATGACGACCTGGCCACTAAACCGGAGGTGAGATGAGGCTGACTAACTCCGTCCTTTAGGGCGGAGGTTACAGCATGACAAAACAAAAGGGCTTTAGCCCTGCATTTTCTCCGGCATTAAGATTTTTTTATATCTAAAGGGCTCCCGAACCACCAAGATTCATTAATTATAAATCTAAAACACATACTGCTTTTTTGCCAACAGTATATTATCTTTGCGAAGTCCGGTTAAAACCGGGGTATTGCTAATCCGGAAACAAGCACATGATCGAAAAAGTATTGACAAAAACTATTGCGGAAGCTTTCAAAAAGATTTATGATGCTGATCTTCCGGAGTCAATCATTCAAATACAGGATACCAGGAAGGATTTTGACGGCGATAAAACCATTGTTATCTTTCCGCTCCTGAAGTTCTCAAAAAAATCACCCGGGGAAACAGCCCGGGACATCGGTTCATTTTTACAGGAAAACATTCCGGAAATAGCAACTTCTAACATTATCAAAGGCTTCCTGAATATCAGTTTTGAAGATGCTTTCTGGATGAAACGGTTTCAGGAAGAGATAAATCGCGAAGATTTTGGTTCAAATACCGGAAATAGAAATCAGCACCCGGTTCTGGTCGAATACTCGTCTCCCAACACAAACAAACCGTTGCATCTTGGACACATCCGGAACAACCTCATAGGGCATTCCATATCTAATTTGCTTGAAACCACAGGCCATCCTGTTGTAAAGACCAATATTGTGAATGACCGGGGGATCCATATATGTAAGTCCATGTTGGCATGGGAGAAATGGGGGGATGGAGAAACCCCGGAGACCTCAGGTAAAAAGGGGGATCATCTGGTGGGAGAATACTATGTGAGGTTTGATCTGGAATACAAGCAGGAAGTAGCCGAATTAATGGAGCAGGGAATGGGAGAGGATAAAGCACTGAAAAATGCTTCCCTCCTGAAAGAAGCTCAGGACATGCTTCTGAAATGGGAGAAAGGCGATCCCGGGGTACTCAGGTTATGGAAAACCATGAATTCCTGGGTATATGACGGATTCGATAAGACCTATAAAAAGTTGGGTGTGGAATTTGATAAAATATATTATGAATCGGAAACATTCCGTCCTGGAAAAGAATTGGTACATGATGCCCTTCAGAAGGGGATATTATTCCGGAAAGAGGATGGTTCGGTATGGGCGGACTTGTCAGATGAGGGGCTCGATGAGAAGTTGTTGATCAGAAGCGACGGTACGGCCGTTTACATGACGCAGGACCTGGGAACTGCAGTGGAACGCTTCAATGATTATAACTTCAGCAAACACATATACGTGGTTGGAAATGAACAAAACTACCATTTCCAGGTGCTGAAAGTAATTCTTAAGAAATTGGGCTACGACTGGGCTGACAGCTTGTTTCACCTGTCATACGGGATGGTGGAGCTTCCTGAGGGAAAGATGAAATCAAGGGAGGGAACCGTTGTGGATGCCGACGACCTGATGGATGAAATGATCGATACCGCACAAACCATGTCTGAAGAACTTGGGAAACTGGATGAATTTAACGAGACAGAAAAAAATGAGATTTACAGGATCGTTGGGCTGGGTGCCTTAAAATATTTTATTTTGAAAGTGGATCCTAAAAAGAACATGACCTTCGACCCCAAAGAATCCATTGATTTTAACGGGAATACAGGACCGTTTATCCAGTATGCTTATGCCCGGATTCAATCCGTGCTACGTAAAGCAAATGAAAGAGGCATCACCTTGGAATCCGGATTCAGAACAGACATGGCCCTGCAGCCGAAAGAGAAAGATCTCATAAAGTTGCATTGTTTGTACCATGATACACTGATAGAAGCAGGTGAAAATCTGAATCCCGCTTTGATTGCGAATTACACCTATGAACTGGTGAAAGAATACAATCAGTTTTATCATGATTTTTCCATTCTTGGTGAGCCGGATGAGACCATCCGGACATTCAGGATCAAACTCTCCCACCATACGGGACGTGTTATAAAATCTGCAATGAACCTCCTGGGAATTGAGGTTCCCGAACGAATGTAATTTTACTATTTTTGCAGGGGTAAATTTTAATGCAAGACAAATGTTTGAGAATTTAACCGACAGACTGGAAAGGTCCTTTAAAACACTTAAAGGACAGGGACGGATCACCGAGATCAACATAGCAGAAACCCTGAAAGATGTCAGAAGGGCACTGCTGGATGCTGATGTGAACTACAAAATTGCAAAATCCTTTACTGATATTGTTAAGGAAAAAGCACTGGGGGAGAATGTCATTTCTGCAGTGAAACCGGGACAACTCATTGTAAAGATCGTCCATGATGAACTTGCAGTTCTGATGGGAGGAGAAAGTGTTGATATTGATATCAAACACAACCCTGCGGTACTGTTGATTGCAGGCTTGCAGGGTTCTGGTAAAACCACTTTTTCCGGTAAACTTGCGAAACTTCTTAAAACCAAAAGAAGCAAACACCCCCTGCTGGTAGCCTGCGACATATACAGGCCTGCAGCTATTGAGCAGTTGAAAGTCCTTGGGGAGCAGATCTCCGTTCCCGTATATGCTGAGGAGGATAATAAAAATCCGGTGAAAATTGCAAGGAATGCTGTCAGGCATGCAAAGAAGGAAGGTTTTGACGCAGTAGTTGTTGATACTGCCGGACGTCTGGCCATTGATGAGGAAATGATGAATGAGATCGCTTCGATTAAAAAGGAAATCAATCCGCATGAAACACTTTTTATTGTGGACTCCATGACCGGTCAGGATGCCGTAAACACAGCCAAAGAATTTAATGACAGGCTCGATTTCGAAGGAGTGGTATTGACCAAACTTGATGGGGATACACGTGGTGGTGCGGCTCTGTCTATTCGTTCTGTTGTTAACAAACCCATAAAATATGTAAGTACGGGGGAAAAAATGGACGCACTGGATGTATTCCACCCTGAACGGATGGCTGACCGGATCCTTGGAATGGGGGATGTCGTTACCCTGGTTGAAAAAGCACAGGACCAGTTCAATGTTGAGGAAGCCCGGAAACTTCAGAAGAAGATTGCCAAAAACCAATTTAATTTTAACGATTTCCTGTCACAGGTTCAGCAAATTAAGAAAATGGGGAATATCAAGGACCTGGCTTCAATGATCCCGGGTATGGGGAAGGCACTTAAAAATATGGATACGGACGATGACGCTTTTAAAGGGATGGAAGCCATTATCAGATCCATGACCGGGGAAGAACGGATTAAACCAGCTGTTATTAACGGTTCCAGGCGTAAACGTATCGCCACCGGAAGTGGAACCACTGTTGCGGAAGTGAACCAACTCATCAGGCAATTTGATGAAACCCGCAAAATGATGAAAATGATGTCGGATAAAAAAAATATGACAAGAATGATGGGTAACATGCCCGGAACGAAGAGGTAATATGTGTACTGATTAATTTTTGTCCCGTAACACCCTGACATATGTATCAATTAATCGATGGAAAAGCCACTGCCGCAAGCATCAAAGAGGAGATAGCCAAAGAAGTTAAACACATGCTCTCTGAAGGGGGGACACCCCCGCACCTGGCTGCCATTCTTGTCGGTAGTGACGGAGCCAGTGAAACATATGTGAATTACAAAGTAAAGGATTGTGAGCAGGTGGGGTTCAAGTCAACGCTGATCCGTCTTGAAGAGGGGGTTCCGGAAAAGGAACTGCTGAGACAGGTGGACGCCTTGAACAAGGATCCGGATATTGATGGTTTCATTGTGCAATTACCCCTGCCGGGACATATCTCAGAAGAAAAGGTGGTTGAAGCCATTGATCCGTCCAAGGATGTGGATGGATTTCACCCGGTGAATGTAGGCCGTTTGCTTATCGGACTGCCTTGTTTCCAGTCTGCCACTCCCAATGGGATCATGGAACTGATCAAACGGTACAAAATTGAAACCACCGGAAAACATGCAGTGGTTCTGGGTAGGAGCAATATTGTGGGCAAACCCATTGCTGCTTTACTGGCCCAAAAAACCAATCCGGGAAATGCAACGGTAACCATCTGCCATAGCAGGACAAAGAATATTAAAGAAATAACCCTGTCGGCCGATATTATTATAGCAGCACTTGGGCAGCCTGAGTTTCTTACTGCCGATATGGTACCTGAAGGAGCTGTTGTGATTGATGTGGGTACCACCCGAGTTAAATCCGACCAGACAAAATCAGGGTTTAAATTAAAGGGAGATGTGGCATTTGAAACCGTTTCTGAAAAGTGCAGTTTTATTACACCCGTACCCGGAGGTGTAGGCCCGATGACCCGGGTGGCCTTGTTGAAAAATACCTTGTTGGCTGCAAGAAAGGAGATCTATCCATAATGTAAATAATTCGTTCAAATGGCAAATCCACAATTTCATCTGTCAGGAAAGAAGGACCGCTGTGTATGGTGCGGTCAGCCTCTTGGGCCACCATTCATTACGGTGGATTTTAAGGAAGGCACTAAAAATGCCCCGACACGCGAGGTGAAGGTATGTAACGAAACATGTAAAACCGATCTTATTGAAACCGAGAAAAAATTTGAGGGTAAAGCCCCCGTATTCATTGGGGCATTAATATGGCTCCTTCTGTCATCAACCCTCAGCCTGATACTTTTTTCAAAGCATTATAATATGCTGTACCTTGGCATAGCAGGCGTACTCATTATGGGTACTACTGCATACTTCCTCCCATTTGTAACACCTCAAACAGTTCAGATGATGGGGTATAAAAAAGGTTTCAGGCTTGGCCGTATAGCAGGCATTATTCTTATAGTAGTTGGCATTCTGGCAGGAGTGCTGGTATATGTTACGGCGCCGGCATAGTTATCATATCTTTTGAGGCAGCAATGCCTTTCAAAATGATACTTCCTGAGGAATAGAGTGATGCAGCCCGGTCACCAAATCATTGCCACATTCCATATAAAGTCTGCTATTGGCATCCGTGCATCAAAATCATAACACTTCCAACCGTGCCTGCCGGCAGGCATGGCTAGAAGCAGTCCGACGGGTATATGAAATTCGTTTTTTGGAAAGCCGCTAAGCGCTTCCAAAGCGCTAAGCGGCTGAACCCTGGCAAGCCGGCAGGGGGCTATAATTATTATTCTGTATTATTTGGCACAGCAGGATGTCATGCCGGACGAACGTCCACGTTCGTTCATCGATCCGCAAGATCGAGCTTTTCTTGCAGGAAAGATCCATCATTCCAGACTCATTAAAAACCAGTTGCCATAGCGCTTGGCCAGGGTGACTGTGTAAATGGTATCTTCCTGGTTAACGCCGCTGATCTTTACCCTGGCAAAGTTGTTTATGTACTCCACATCACCCACAATCCTGCCATCCTTGTAAAAGTCACAGAACTTTTTCATTTCCCTCTTGGTAACCAGTGTACAAATATCATAAATGGCCTTATCAGCCTGCATTCCGGGGTCCTGAAGGATCCAAAGAATATTCGTATCCTTGGTTTTTGCCGCATAAAAGATCGCGTTCACAACGCTGACAGGGTCTTTGAAATCAATCGTAAATTCCTTGTGGTCATCGGCCACTTCCTGTGAGTATGAAACAGTGCCTGAAAAAAGGACCGGAATAATAACTACTGCCATAAAACGTAAAAAGACCATAATATCAGATAATAGGGTTATACAACGGGATGACTTGATATTTCCCGGAAAAAATGCACAGAAAATTACAAAAATAAAATTACATTACCGTCCGTGAAGACTATCAGTTCAAATTCCCTGTGCCCCGGGCATGATTTGAGGGGTGGTCTCAATAGTCAACAAAACTACCATTTGCATGAGCCCCTGCAATAAATGTTCCTTACCGCATGAAAGACATGAAATTTAATTAGTTTTATAATAAACTAACTATAGTGACTAAACATGACAATAAGCAAAAAAGGACGACTGGTAATTCTTGCAGGGCCCAGCTGTGTTGGGAAAAGCCCTCTGAGTAAAGCCCTGAAAAAGTTTTACCCTGAACTTTCCGGACCCCTGCACCCGCTGGTTTTGTATAACAGCCGGTCGCCAAGACCGGGTGAGATGGAAGGTGAGGATTATTATTTCAGATCCCGTGAGGAGATCAGACAGCTTGAGGGAAATGAAGGATTTGTGGTGCTGGATGTCCGTGGCGACCTTCAGGCACTGGATATTCAAACCCTGCATGAACAGCTCAAAAATGGGGATGTGTTTTTTGAAGGAAACCCATTTGTAGGACGGATCCTTCAAACTCATCCCAAACTCCGGCATATCTCCGGATTGAGTATTTTCATGTCTCCTCTATCCCGTGAGGAGATACTGTTTCTGAAGTCTCCTGAACGGCAGGTGAACTTGCCGGATCTGATAACCGACATCATGCGCCGAAAGCTGCTGCGCCGCACACACAAACAAAAAGGCTCCCTTGGAAGCAAAGATCTGGAAAATATTGAAAAACGGGCATCAAGCGCTTATGAGGAGTTAAAAGATGCACACCACTATGATTTTGTACTCCCCAATCATGACGGAGAGGACAGTGAAAACTGGGACGCCTTCTATTATCCGGTCGGGGATGCCCGAAAATCATTACTGGCCTTTAGCAGCCGTTTAAGAGACGAATCCTCTCCATATGTTGAGAAGTGGGAAAAGGACCTATTGGAATAATTTTAACTCCTTATCAGGTTACTATACCATCTGGTGATTGATTTTGATCAATTGATACCAATTCCCTTTTTTTGCTGCCTTTTCCAGGTGACAATGCCTGCACCGACGATGGCGAGAATGCCTCCGGCAATAAGACTTGAATTGAGTTTTTCGCCAAGCAGGATGTAGGCCCAGATATAACTGGATATGGGTTGCAGGTAAAACACTACGGAAGCCACTACCGGGTTGCCTTGCTTAATAACTTTTTGGTATAAATAGATGTACACGGTTGTAGCAAGCCCGACGTAAACGATGGCAACCACACTATAAGGAGTGACAGAAGTGCTCAATTCCCGGTATTCTGTAATCTCGGTAAGCATTAGAAAGGGAAGGAGAGTGAGCGTTGTAAACAAAAGTCCCGCCGTTAATAACAGCGGTGATGAGTGCTGCAAAACCCGTTTTGAAAAAACAGTGTAAAGGGAATAAGAGATCACAGCCATAGCTACCAGCAGGTTCCCGGTAAATGTTGTGTCACCGGTATGATTGGTTGAGATAACAGGTCCCAGAATGATGATGAGAACACCTGTAAATCCGGTAATAATGCCCAGAGTGGTCTGGAGCGTGATCTGGTGTTTTAAAATTATAGCTGAAGCTATAACAGCAATTATTGGAACGGCGGCATAAAGAACGGCAGCCACTGTGGCTGAGGTCCGTTCCACACCAAATGCAAAAAAGCTTACATTTGCCATCCCTATCAGGGAGACCGCGATAAGAGGGACCAGGTTTTTCTTGTGGAAGTTCTTTTTGAGATGACTCGCTACCGGAATCAAAAGCAGGGCTGCAATAATGTAGCGAATGAAAATAAAAGCAAATGTAGGGAATACCGTAAGGGCGATTTTAGCCAGGGGAGGGATGCCTCCACCTACAACGGCTGCAATAAAAACAAACAAAAAAAGTTGAAACCGGCCTGGGGAACGATCCTGCATGAATTCTTTATTAGGTCAATTGTGCACTCTAGTGTTCCCGCATTAATTAATGCTGACAGGTGAGGGTTTCCCATGTTCATCCAGTTTTACATAAGTAAATACCCCTTCTGTTACCTTGATGAGTTCTTCTTCTTCATACCGCCGGTTCACATAGGCATCAATGTGGACCGTCATGGAAGTTCGACCCTGTTTTTCCATATAAACGTAGCAGCATAAGGTATCTCCAATGAAAACAGGCTTTTTAAAGATAATGGAATCCATGGCTACAGTGACCACCCTGCCTTTCGCGATCTTCTGGCAATGAAGACCTCCGGCAATATCCATTTGAGATAACAACCAGCCTCCGAATATATCCCCGCCGGGGTTGGTGTCTTTTGGCATGGCCAGCACCTGGATGGTCAAATCTCCTTTTGGTTTTTTTCTCATGATATGTTAAGAATTATATTTTTTTGTAACATCCTAAAAATACAAAAGTCCTTGAATAGAGCCACGAATGCACGAATTAAAAACGAATACACCACTAAATCATCCGGATTGCGGTACTCTGTGTGTCTATGCGGTTCCCGGCCTGCCATGCCTCCGGCAGGTAAACCGGCAGGCACGTTTGTGTAATAGCTTTATATTCCAGTCGATACGCCTGACTTCCCCCGGTCTTTTTTAAAGGCTGAGGGGATCATGGAAAAATTGATCCCATATTTTCTTGCCAGTAGCTCCAGTCCAAAAAGTGAAATAACCCCACCGGGTAAAATAACTGCAGTGATGAAGATGGAAAAACGCCCAACATCTTTAAGCTGCCGGATGGCTGCTTTTACCTCTTCCGGGCTGGGTGGTTCACTGCGGTCTTTCAGATTGAGTTTGTGTTCCAGCAACTTAAAAAACGACCCGGCCATTTCCCTGGTTTCATCTGCTTCTTTCCCAATGCCCCCCATGGCTTTATCAATGCATTGCCTGGCCTTTCTTGCATAGGTCCTGGCAAAGACCTTGTGCTCCTCATTCCATCCATACCGCAGGATGTCCATCATATTAAACTTTTTAAACCAGTCCTTTTTCACTTTCGGATATTCAGTTAAAATCTTAGGGAGAGACAACTCAGCCCCCCGTCGAGTTTTCGGAATTCAGATACGTTTAAAATAATAGTTTTATAACCTGATTCGCTTACCTTTGCCAATGCCCCATCAAAACCTCCAGGTAACAAAACTGTACCGTTGAGCCACAGGCTGTTGGCTGCATAACTCTCACAGTCAGGCAGACGCAGCAATTCAAAGCTTCCGAACACTTCCGTTTGAAGGAACTCACCGGTGATCAGCAGCTTATTATTTTCAAGGTAGGAAACTCCTGATTTCAGATGAAGCATTTTTGTTAATGGCAGGGTAGTGCCATCCATACCGTAAGAACGCAGTATCTTCAGCATCTGTTCAGCTCCATTGGCATTGGTCCGCTCAGACAGGCCGATGTAATAAAAATCAGCTACCATCATGATGTCACCTCCGTCAACCGTACCAGGATCTTCAATGGTTTCAATATTTTTGTAATGTGGTTCAATGGCCTCTTTAATGGCGGCTGCTTCACCTTTCCTGGTTGCAGCGCCGGGATTACAGAGGACCGCACATTTTGGTGTCAGAAGGGCGGTGTCCTCAACAAAGACGGAATCGGGATAATCGTCATCAGGAGGTAATACGGTTACTTCCAGTCCACATGTTTCCAATGTCTTTATATAAGCCTGGTGTTGGTTTAGTGCCTTATCATAATGAGGTGTTCCTAGGTTCGCCCCGGTCAATCCGTGAATCATATTTCTGCATGGAGTTCGTACTATAGCATTTGAGAAATGTGGCATGATAACTGTTATTTGCCGGTAAAAGATATAAAGATACAAGATACCAGGATACGGGAAGTCCTGATGATCTATGAATATGGTTAGCCGTTTATTTGGTACGGCCATCAAGCAGACTCAGGGGATTAAGGGGGATTGATGAAACCAGGCACCGCCGGGGACAAAAAAAACCAGGGTGTGAGCCCTGGTTCCTAGTAACCCCGGTTAAATCTAGGGTTATATAATGAAGGGTAAACGGGTATGCTCCGCTGTCACATTATAGATGACAGATGTCCTAAAACGGTTGCGCCTTCGGATTTTTTTCAATTACAATATTGTAGTTTCAATACAGGAATTACAATTAATAAACAGTGTTACAGTAACTTAGGGGATTTTGAAAATATCCTTACTGAATGAGGCCCCATCCTTATTTATAGAAATTTTAAATAAACAGTTCGCTTCAGCAAAAAAAGCCTTGAAGGTTTCCAAAACCCTAAAGGTTAATGAACTGAAATAGAGGAAAAGATGGGAAAGCTTATATTTTTTTTTGACTTTTGAAACAGCCCTGATGTTCATTGGAACCAACATCA
>CAYOFK010000099.1:0-11085 GCA_964403185.1 uncultured Rikenellaceae bacterium
GGTGGATGCAATTCAGCCGGGCCCTGCGTTTATCGTCTCCATCTACAACATACCATGGTGAGATCTTTGTATCCGTATAAGAAAACATTTCATCCTTTGCCTTTGAATATTCGATCCACAGTTTCCGGGATTCAATATCCATGTCGCTGATCTTCCAGCGCTTCAGCGGATCATTAATACGTTCCTGAAACCGGTGTTCCTGCTCTTCATCACTTACCGAGAACCAATACTTGATCAACGGTGTGCCTGAATGAATAAGCATTTCTTCAAAGCGCGGGCACGACCGCAGAAATTCCCAATATTCATCTTCTGTGCAGAAGCCCATAACACGTTCCACTCCGGCCCGGTTGTACCAACTCCGGTCAAAAAGGATCAATTCTCCTTTTGCCGGCAAATACGGAACGTATCTCTGGAAGTACCACTGTGTTTTTTCACGTTCAGTGGGGATGCCAAGGGCCACTGTCCTGCATATCCGGGGATTTAACCGCTGGCTGATCCGTTTGATCACGCCTCCTTTCCCGGCGGCATCCCGTCCCTCAAAGATCACCACTACCTTCAGGTCCTGTGCTTTTATCCATTCGTGCATTTTTACAAGTTCAACCTGTAACCTGTCTAATTCACTGAAATAGAAATCTTTTTTAAGTTTCCCACTGGAGTTTTGATGTTTGTGGGTCTTGTGTTTGGATTCACTTTGATTCATGAGATTCAGGGTTGATCAGTAAATATGGATTATAAAGTTCCAGATTGAATATAAATTTACAATTATTCTTTTAATTGAATGCCAGTCAAGTACTTCTTTATATTTTAATAAATGAAATCGTCCAAACCAATTGCATTTACGGGAATGTATTTCCTGTTGATGGTCTTTTTGATACAAGGTGAGATCTATGCACAGTCTGCAAAGGAAACTGAAATTGATGAGCGCAGGTATGAAAAGGCCATGGCAAACTTTGGTGTGAGTTCTGTAGAGCGATTTTTCAAATCGCTAATCGACTTACAAAGTCGATCTACATTGGCTTTTCCTCAGCCTTCACCTTCGCCTTAGCCTGTAATCGTCGGACGACTTCAAGGCGTCCGACGAATTGTTAGCGGTCCCGGTGAAAAAACCTCACCTTCCATTTCCCGGTCATAAAATAATACAGCGGTATTCCCAGAAGAATGATTGCGATGGCCGCGAAGGATTCAAAAGGCCTGTTCATAAAGGCTACTACCATAATCCCCAGGCTGGCCATAATAAAAAACAGGGGTACAATCGGATAGCCCCAGGTTTTTACCGCTCTGTCTTCTCCGATTTTATTACGGCGGGCAAAATACAATCCGGCCACTGCAAAAGGGGGAAAGATCAGGAGGGCAAATTCAAGAAAAATTACTATTTGTTCAAAGGATCCGATCAGGATCAGGATCAAAGCGATGGCGCCCTGAACCATAATAGACCGTCCAGGTACGCCAAATCTCGGATGCACCTTTGCCGCAAAAGAAAAAAATGCCCTGTCTTTGGCCATTGCATAATATATGCGGGGCCCGAGAAGTATAAAAGCACTTAGAGAGGCCAGTAAGGCAATACCGCTGAGTAAACCGAAAGACCGGCCAATGCCCTCACCAAAGGACGCTATCGCGGCTTTTTCAACAATGGTAATGGATCCCCGGACTTCCTCAAAAGGGAGCGACTGAAGTATGAATAAATTCACTGCCAGGTAAATGACCAGCACGATAGCGGTTCCAAGTACTAATGACAGGGGCAGGGATTTCCGGGGATTTTTTATTTCTCCGGCAATATAACCGGAGGCGTTCCATCCACTGTAGGAAAACATTACAAACATCATGGCGGTGCCTATGGCCAGGCCACCTGCAGGACCATTTACTGATTCAAATAAATGGATATTGCCGGCATCTGCTATCAACATTCCAAGGACCGCCAATCCCAGCACAACTATTATTTTAATGGCTGTCAGGATGTTTTGAATGCGGGATCCCCATTTCAGTCCAAAATAATGCAATGTGGTGAACACTGCAATGATGCCAATCCCAAGAAGTTTCTTATACCATATTAAAACAGAGGGATCGTCAACCACAGCTCCTGAAAGGATGTATTCAGAAAATCCAAGGGCAGATGCAGCTATGGGAGCTGAGAATCCAACAAAAAAGCTGGTCCATCCGCTCAGGAAACCCATTGACGGATGGTAAAGTTTGCTCAGATAAAGATACTCGCCACCGTCTTCAGGCATCCTGGTGGCCAATTCTGCATAACACAGAGCTCCGGACAGAGCGATAAGGCCACCGCCCATCCAGAATGCCAGTACCCAGAAGGGGTTTGGCAAACCGGCAGCCACAAGTCCCGTGGTGGTAAAGATCCCTGCGCCAACCATGTTGGCAATAACGATGCTTGTGGCAGTGACCACCCCTATTTTACGGACTATTTGATTGTGATTACTCAAAGGGTCAGTTAAAATTGGTGATGTAAATGTTGTCCTCCGGCCCCGGCTTCCCCGAGTATCATACCCTCCTCCACACCTATGGTTTTAATGATCCTGTTAAAATCCCAGTTACGGTTGCCCTGGCATGAAACCAGGTGACTCAAAAGAGATAAAAGAAAATCTGTTAGAAATACTCTGTACATCATTTATAAAATTAGACTTTCCAACCAAAAGAATGGTGCCAATCCTGAGTTTTATTCCATAAAAAACCCCTACACATAAGTGTCAGGGGCTTTTTAAAAGTACAGATTAATATTTAATTATCCTACGTGAAAGAGTTAAAAAGTTGATTTACTCATTTCTTAAGTATTCTTCCCGCAGAACTGGAGTGTCCGTCCACCTCTTTTGGGTCTCCCTGGAAACAGATATCCCCGGAGCTGCTGGCCTGGGCTTTCAGTTTTTCTGTGACAGTAATTCGGGCATCACCAGCACTTGATGCAGAAACATCAGCCACTTTGACTGTTAGTTCAAAAGCTTTCAGGTCACCGGCACTGCTTAAATCAGCCTCCAGTTCATCAGCCTTACCCTTAAGGGTGATATCCCCGGAGCTGCTCAGGTTACATTTTATTTTATTGGCTGTGACCTGAAGATTCATATTACCGGCACTGCTGGCAGAGAGAGATAAATCATCTGCAATAATAGGTGTTTCACCAATAATATCACCGGCACTGCTGACAGATAATTTTGTCACATCTTTGATGGTCACATACACACTTTTCTGTTTTGCTTTGCGGATGTTGGCTTCACTGTAAACTTTCAGAGTGTTGCCTTTAATCTCTGTAATGATGTATTCATGGAGATTGTCATCGGCCTCGACCTTTATGCTTTCCTTATTTCCCTGGGAAAGGTACACATCAATGCCGGTACTGACTTTTACAGCGTCAAAATACCCTGCTTTACGTTCTTTGATGACCACTTTCCCGGAACCCGTAACCTTGGGTCTCCACTGGCCGTATGAGCAGGATGTCAGGGTAATCAGAAGGACAATTGTAATTAATTTAACTGATTTCATAACAGGCTTGATTTAAAAGATTAGTATCGAATTTAAAGACGCTAAGTAATTTCAAAAGCTGCAAATTATTTTTTAATTTTTCTGATATGATTGAAGGATCCGCAGGGAGCCTTTTTTATTGTATGCTTTTGATTCAATAAGTATATTCTTATCTTCGGGACGAGCCCAATCATTTGTAACCCTTAAATTAATAATAATTATGAGTACATCAACTTCTTTCAGAATGCCGGTCATACTGTTTATTGTTTCCGGGCTGTTTTCAATATCGCAGGCACAAACTGGTAATCAGCCGGTGGGTAAGGAAAAACAAGCTGCTCTGGATTTTCTCGGCAAGGACCAAACCTTTGAAAAATTCGGCAGGATCTCAGATGCCATCTGGTCTTATGCAGAACTGGGCCTGGTGGAATCCAGATCTTCAAACCTGCTTGCCGGGACTCTTGAGAAAGAGGGATTCATTATTGAAAGGGGCCTGGCAGGGATGCCAACCTGTTTTGTAGCTACTTACGGGTCCGGGAAACCTGTTATTGGAATCCTGGGGGAATTTGATGCATTGCCCATGATCTCGCAAAAGGGGCGTGTGCCCAATCAGGATCCTGTTGTTGAAGGCGCTCCCGGTCATGGATGCGGACACAATACCATGTGCACAGCCGCTGCCGCCGCCGCCATTGCTGTTAAGAAAGCCATGGATAAGTATGGATTTAAAGGCACCATAAAGGTATTTGGGTCGCCTGCTGAGGAAACTGTTATCAGCAGGCCTTTTATGATCCGGGCCGGATTGTTTGAAGGCGTGGATGCTGTGATTGACAATCATTTTGGCAGCGCTCTTGCAACGGGTTATGGCCGTGGAGGAAATGCATTGTTTTCAACAATATTTACCTTTAAGGGGAAAACAGCCCACAGCGCCGGCTCCCCCTGGAGCGGCCGGAGCGCCCTGGATGCTGTCGAGCTGATGAACATCTCCACGAATTTTCTCAGAGAACACCTTTACTATACACACCGGATGCATTATGTTATCATGGAAGGGGGAGAAGCGCCCAATGTGGTTCCCGATAAGGCCAGCGTGTGGTACTACGTGCGGAATACTGACGAACGGTTGGAAGACATGTATGAACGCGTTCTGAATTGTGCCAAAGCCGCTGCTCTGGCTTCAGGAACGGAATTGGCTGAAGTGAGGACCATTGCAGCTGTACATCAAAGGCATGCCAATAAGGCGGCGGCTGAATTGATCCAAAAAAATATTGAACTTGTGGGCATGCCCGTATGGAATGAAGAGGAACAGGAATTTGCAAAAGCACTGCAAAAAGAATTGGGTAAGGAAGAAAAGGGCTTCCCGGAAACTTTTGACTCACTGAGCCCTCCGTCAAAGGTTTTTGTAGGTGGAGGATCCTCAGATGTAGGCGATGTTACGCTTATTGCACCAACAGCCACCCTCAGTTTCCCCGGAGGCGTGCCGGGTTCTATTGCCCACCACTGGTCACTTGTTGCCTGTACCTATGGCTCCGCAGCATGGAAGGGTTTAAATGCCGGAGCAAAAGTGATGGCAGCAACGGCAATTGACCTGTTGACCAAGCCTGAGGAATTGCAGAAACTAAGGACTGAATTTGAAGCCTATTCGAAAGAGCATCCTTACAAACCATTTTTACCTGAGGATGCTAAACCCGCCCTCGACCTGAATGAGGAACTCATGAAAAAATGGCGGCACCTGATGGAGGTGTACTATATGGAATTTTAAAGCCGGGGGGAATCATCCGTAGATTAATAAAAAACCAGGTTTCAATGAGAAACCTGGCCAATTATCTTTTTTCGTGAGCCTTTGATACTATCCTTTTGGCCGGTTCTGACTTCTGTTCTGTCTGCGTTCTTCAACCTTTTTCAGGTACAGCTCATAGTTTTTTTTGCCCAGGACGGGTTTTAATTCCTCATTCTTTTCCTCATTCAATTCTTGCATGACTTCACGCATCCCGGAGCGGTCACCGGATTGCCTGACCTTTTCCATTTCTGCCTGTACCCTCCTGGCATACTTAAGGTTTATTGCCTCAACCTTTTTGGTTACTTTATCTTTTAGTTTCAACTCTTTGGTCATCCATTCCGTGTTTGCTTTGGCACGTTCCTCAGGACTCATACGCTGGCGCTGACCACCTTGTTGGGTGTATGCTGCTGTTAACATCAGGGACAGAAGCATTATAACGAACGATCTTTTTAATGTTTTCATTTTGGCAGGTTTATAATGAATCTTTAATAATTTGACAATTATCAGGAAGATTTTATTCCCATTAAGTTACATTTGGGATGATTTATTAAATCTGTTTTATTATTTTGTCCAAACAACTAATCCAACAATTATGAAAAAAATGTTTTTATTGATCGCTTTGGGTTGTCTGATACTCTCGTGGGAATCCGTTGCTCAGCACAACCCAAAGGAAATGGGATTGTCGGTGATTACCAAAGAGGCTATACAGGCCCAGCTTGAATTTTTGTCATCAGACTGGACCGAAGGCCGTGGTACAGGTGAGAAAGGCATATACATGGCCGGCGATTATGTGGCCAGCATGTTCAAATATGCCGGGACAGCTCCGGCTGGAGACCTGAGTCAATACCGGAGCCGGAGAGGAGCCCCCATTCAATCGCGCAGATCATATTTTCAGAATTTTACCTTTCTGGAAACCCTGCCTGGAGGTTCTGCAGTTCTTTCCCTGGTTAAAAATAACCGGGAGTATCATTTTCAGGACAATGTCGATATAAGAATAGGCAGGGCTTCGGTATCGTCAAAAATGAACGCTCAGGTTGTGTTCGTAGGATACGGAATTCAAAGTGATGAATTTGGGATCGATGATTTCTCAGGTACAGACCTGAAAGGAAAAATTGCACTCCGTCTTTCGGGATATCCCGGGATGAATGACACCACCTCAACCATATATAAAAAACTAAGGGAAGACCGGAGGGCTGCCTTTCAGATGAGCAGGGACAAAAATGAGAAACTTAAAGAACTGGGCGTCATCGCAGTTATTGAAATAAATGTACATTCAGATGTTTCAAAGTACTGGGGCTCCAGACCAGAGGCTCTGAACATGGCCCCGAATGAATCCTCCTGGCGTTCTGACTGGACGAGAATGCAACTGGATGCTACTGATGTATCACAGGATCCCGTAGTCGTTTCGGTAAACCGGAAGGTAACCAATACCATTCTGGATGGAAGTGGAATAGATGTGCTAAAATACGAGACCGATGCAGCCAGGGGAGGCAAATTCAAGCCTGTTGAACTCCGTGGTACCAGAATTGGATTGGAGGTTAAGGTGAACACCAGGAGAGTACGTGTCAGAAATGTTGTGGCCATGATCGAAGGTGAATCCAGAGATGAGATCATTGTTGTTGGTGGTCATATGGATCATATGGGTATGGGCGGAGGCCGGATATGGAACGGGGCTGATGATAATGGTTCAGGAACCGTTGGTGTTTTGACCCTTGCAAGGGCGTTTGCAGCCACCGGAGTGAAACCGAAAAAAACCATATTATTCTGTGCCTGGACCGGGGAAGAAAAAGGACTGCTGGGCTCTAAATATTTTGCAGAAAATCCAACTGTAGGCAGTATAGATGCATACAAAATGTATCTGAATTATGATATGATCTCCAGGGACGGTGCTGATGATACCACCAAAGTCAAATGTGGCTACACCTATACAGAAGCTTATCCCTACCTTGAAGAGGTTGCTAAAAAGAATGTGGAAGAATACGGGATCAACCTCGACCTGAACTTCAAAGCTTCGGAGAGGCCGCGGGGCGGAAGCGATTTCAGCTCCTTCAGTGCCAAAGATGTCCCTGTTATCTCTATGATGGCAGGGTTTCCCGAGGAGTACCATACCACTAAGGATGAGACCAACCTGACCAACTGGGACAAAATGCTGGAGATCATTAAACTGGGCTTCCTGAACATGTGGGACCTGGCCAATAACGATTACGAATAATCTGGATTTCGGAGAATTTTAACCACAAAGTTCACGAAGTTTTCACAGAGAAGCCAAGGGGATTTTTGTTACCCTGCGAGGTTTTCAAAACCTCGCAGGTCGTAGGAATGGTAAATTTGGGTCCGCCGGCCAGGCGGACCCCAAACTACAACAACAGGACAGTATTACTTTCTGGTATTTACTACCCCTGAAGTAAACCTTGAAATTATTCCTTTTGTTTCCGCCGAAACAATAAACCTGCAGCAACAAACATTACAAACACTCCTGTAACAACCCAGGCCCAGTAATTGGTTGTTTGCGATTCAGCCCACATTTCATAGGGCTGTCCAAAGAAAAAATCAGCCTTAACTGTCCAGATGATGCCTCTTTCATGCTCAGGCTCTCCGGTTGAAACATAGCCGCTTGAGGCAAGAATTTTGCCTGGCATGCGGATCTCAACATCGTATTCATTCATGTCCCAGAGTGCGCCCAATTGATTATCAAGAATATTTAATGAACTGTCAATTTCTGTTTCAAAAGTTTCATAAAAGTCATCTCCCAGTACCTTTCTGAAAGTTTCTTCTTCATCCAATTCATCCCCGAGGGCATTTTCGGCGAATAGCGGTTCCATTGCCTGCATTTCTTCCCTGGTAATCTTAAGTTCAGGATGGTTTTCGAACAGGTTGTAGAAAATTTCAATCCATTCACGCACCAGACCCGTGAATAGCCAGGTTTCATATTTTGCTTCAATGCTGTCGCTTAATTCCATATATTTTAAACTGTCAGGCCCCTCATTTAATTCTTCCTGAATTTCGCCCGGAAGGTATAAATAGGATAATTCTTCATCCGTATAGAACTCAGACAATTTACATTCTACCTGTAATGTCTGGTCAATTTTTTCAGAAAACCTGTAATGGGTATTGAACCACCTGAATTGTTTAAGAAAACTGGCGCTTCTTGATAATTCTTTATTGACACCTGAATCTCCATCATAAGCGGCATTCAATTCTTCAACCGAGGTAAAATATTTTTCAGCAGTCAGGAACCAGGTGGTATCCTCCTGTTCAATCTCCATTGTTATCTCAATGTTCCATGTACTGTCAACCGGGACCCGGTATTTATCGGATAAAAATTCCGCCTCATTATTTTTCATGGTTACGATTCGTGTAACCGAACCGTCCTTGTGGATGATATTAACGACTCTGGTCTCATATCCTTTACATGAAAAAAGGACTGTCAGGGACAGTATCAAAAACAGGGTTTTAAATTTCATTTTCATGATCTCATAAATTTTGTTTTGACGCTTTATTTTTTAATTCTTCTTCCAGGCTTTTTTTCAGGAATCGTTTATTGTAGGATCCAATAACCATGGGTCTGTTGTTTTCTTTCTGGCTTTCGCGCAACTCAACAAACGCCTCAATTAAAGTATTAAGATCTGACGTGGATATTGTGATGCTGTCCCTGGATTGGCTTGTCAGCAGATTCATAAGGACCTTTTCCTTAATTCCGGCTTTTGAATCTCCTTGTCCTGCCCCGTTAATAGTTCTTACAATTTGTTGTTCAAGCTGGTTGAATCGCTTATTCAATAGTGCCTGTTGAATAATGAAGAATCCAAGCAACAGAGCTGCGGCAGTGGCCAGGGAATTCCTGATCCATCCAACCGATGTCCAGCCAAAAAAGTACTGGTATAAGCGCGCGTGATCACCGGTCCTTTTTGCATGGGTTTGGTTTAATACATTATCAACCAACCGTGCTTTATTATGAAGAACCGGCCGGTTCTTTCTCAAAAAGTTCACTGCCTTTTCGTATTCTTTATGATCAGTCATTTTTAAAGATGTTTTTTAAGGACTCCGCCTATGTACCTGCGGGCATGATTCAGATTGCTTTTAATGCTTGTTTTAGTCTGGCCGGTAATCTCTGCTATGGCATCGTGCGATAAATCTTCAAGTTCGCTTAATATGAATACCACTTTTTGCTTAGGACTTAAATTCTTTGTGAGGGTCCGTATCATGTCTCCCAATTCCGCATTGCATAGTTCCCGGTCAGGATCCTGTTCACTAAAAAGCTTATGGTATTCCCATTGTTGCGCATCTGGCCGGATCATGACAACTTTATTTTTTCTGAGTGCATCATAACATTTATTCACAACGATCCGGTACAGCCAGTTACTGAAGTTCTTATCAATTTTGAAACTTTTTATTTTATTCCATACCGTAATAAAACTTTCCTGGACCACATCCTGTGACTCTTCTTCCTCATTCAGTATCCTGAAAGCAACCCTGAAGGCAAAGTCAGAATAGCCATTCATCAGCTCCCGAAAGGCATCGCGGTCTCCATTTTTACATGCGGTTATAACAGTTGCCAGCTCCAAAACAGGTCTTTAATTATAATACGTTGGTTTAAACTTAAGGTAAAAAAATAACATGAACAGTTACAAAACATATCCGGAATATTATTCTCTTTGAAAGATTTATTTAAGTTTGAAAGTTTGTAATAACAACCTTTCTTATGTGCTTTTTTCTGTTTACTTAAAATTATTAATAATGAAACGAATTTTTATTCTCAGTGTTTTTATTATCCTGGCGCCAATGACACTGTGCCTGGCTCAGGATGAGGTGGTGAAAAAGATCATTGAAATGGGCACCACAGATAACAGGACCATGGACCACCTGGATGTACTCACCAACCGGTTTGGCGGACGGTTGGTTGGCTCTGATGCCTATGAAAATGCAGCCGAATGGTGTGCGGCCATGTTTAAGGAATGGGGCATGGAAGTGGAAATGGATGAGGCCGGGGAGGTTCCGGTGGGATTTAACAGGGGTCCCTGGTTTGGGAGGATGCTCAGTGATAACGGGATGATCCTGCATTTTGCCACCCCTTCCTATACGGCCGGAACCAAGGGTGTTCAGAAAGGACATGTACTATTGGAGCCAAAGACCCAGGCTGAGTTTAATCGTATGAAAGGCCAACTGAAAGGGGCATGGGTACTGGTTTCCGGGGAAAACCAGGGCTGGCCCATAGATATTTCTGCTGAAGCAGATGAAAAAAGGGACAGTATAATTTTGGAAAATGAGGAAATTTCAAAAAAGAACAGGGTAATCAGGACGGAAAACCGAAAGAAACCGGACGGAAAACAGAAAGAATTTGTGCCTTATTTGGATGAACCGGCTTTGTTTTATAAGCAAATGCGTGAAGCCGGCATTCTGGGTATCATCCAGTCATCAGCAAATCCGATAAGGGTTTTATACGACCGGAAAAACATCGACAACATGACTTTCAAAACCCTGCCCGCCATACCTGATATAAAACTGGATGAGCACCAGTATAAAATTATTGAGCAAATGGCAAAAGAACGCCAGCGATTTGAACTGGAGTTTGACATACGAAATCATTTTAAGATGGGACCGGTGAAATTTTACAATGTCATTGGCAGGATTCCGGGAACCACCTACCCGGATGAGTATGTGATTGTGGGAGGACACCTGGATGCTTACGATGTTGGCACAGGCGGAGTGGATGATGGTTCCGGCGCTACACCTGCCATGGAAACAGCACGCCTGATCATGAAAGCCGGTGGAAAACCGAAGCGTACGATATTGGTTTGTATGTGGGCAGGAGAAGAATTTGGATTGTTGGGTTCAAAAAGTTGGGTGGAGAA
>CAYOFK010000100.1:0-11003 GCA_964403185.1 uncultured Rikenellaceae bacterium
TACCGTCATATTTTTGTTTCCTGAGATATCTTCGCAGGAAGTACATGAGAAAAGAAATGCCGGCAATCACCAGGAGCATGGTCCCCTCCTTAATGCCGTCCCTGGTAACGGAATAGATCCATGTTAAAAAACTAATGATACCAATTACAAGCCATGCACCCTCCATGAAGGAATGGGCACGTTTTGAGATGGTTGGTTTAGAAGGGGGTTTTGTTGTCATGGTTTTATTTTTCCCGTTGATGGTATATTGTTCCCCTTACCTGATTAATTTTCCAGTATGTAAATTTCTGGTCAGATTCAAATCCCTCACCAAATATCACTTCATCTTCCGTAGTGATCTTTACAAACTTCGGAGAATAGATGCGTTCCTCTCTTTCATCCCAGAACAGTAATTCAGTGTTTAATACCTCCCCTCTGTTGTTCACAGTCACCACACTGTCTGAGGCTTTCCAAAGGGATTTGGTTTCATAATAAACGGCATATTTGGAGCTCAGCCATGAGTCAATTTCTTCGTTTTTGTCGAAAAACACCACCTTTAATCCTTCGGGGAAATAGATTTCAGTGTTGTCATCTTCGGAATACATTTGTACCAGGGGAGCCGAGACTTTAATTTTTTTTCTTGACGAATCGGTATAAATGGTTTCCAGGTTCCAGACTGTCTGCATTGGCACGGAATCCACCCTGGTCAGGTTATTTACCACACCGACATCGTTCTTTTTACATGAAAAAAGCATCACGATCCCTGCGAGCGGGAGCATCATGCTTTTTAAGAATATTGTACTGCTGGTTTTAATGGTATTACTTTTATTTATCGGATCCTGACTTTGGTTGTGACATTTATCCAGCTTCCAATTGTATAGGAATCACCAACTTTATAGCCATAGAAGAACACGGTTTCGGTATCCGGAAAGTACTGAGAATACAAACGGATCTTTTCATCAGCCATCTTTACCAGATCCGGGTCAATGGCTTTAGCCTTCTGATACTGGTCAACTGCAGCCCAATATATCGACTTTTTTGCGAGTTCATCATCGCCGTAATTTTTAACCAGGGCATACACATTTCCCAGCAATATGTAAGGGTGTCCTGATTTTGGATTGGAAAGCATGGCATCTCTGGCATATTTTGCAGCTTTCTGAAGATCTTTGTGTTCACCAAGTATTATATAACCCAGGTCGATCTGGTATTTTGATTTTGCCTCCTGGTTGTCCTCCTGGTCAATGGCCTGTTCATAAAAATCAATCGCGTCCTGATACCGTCCTTTTTTATTGTACAACTGTGCAATATGATATGCCAGGCTGGCACTTGGTTCTATTTTGTTAAGAGCGATGGTTGTTTCCAGATACAGATTGGATTCTGTACAAGCCGTACTGTTTAACCAGTAGGTGATTTTTTTCAGAATATCGACATCATCCGGGGCATCCCTGAACTGGGGTGTAAACAGTTGGATCAGCGCCTCACAATTCGCAGCGCCGCTGTTTGCAAAATTTGCACCAATGGATTCTTTCAATGCATCCAGATCTTCATCGTCGGGTTTTTTTTTCAGTTGTGCATCAAGGATATCCATAATTAAAGAATAATTTTCAACCACTGTTTTGTTCTCGAGTTCATTATTGTCAAACAGTCCAAGCGTCAGTTTCATAAAGGTTGCGATATCATTTTTTGAGGAAGAAGATTTTCTGATGGATAAGGCCTCTGAGCTGAATCCGTAAGCTTTTTTCATGGATTCAACATCATTTTCCTTAAAAGTCAGAATGTCATTTGCTTTATAGCCTGAAACTCTTCCCTTATCAGCAGGATAGTATTTTATTCTCTGATCGTATATCTGCAACAGGGTATCCAGCAAGGAATTTTTCAGATTCAGGTCATTTTTGTTGTTGGCTTCAACAATATAAAACTTATACATGTTGGCACCATTCTGATAAATGGCCCTGGTTACCAGAGGACATTCCCTGTAAACGACCCTCCAGAAGGGCAGGGCATCCTGATAGTTCTTTTGTTTGTAATACTCCCTGTACAGGGTATAATTCCTGGCGCATCTTATGGAGTCTTCTCCTTTTCCAAATTTTGATCCGTCTTCCACACCTTTTTGTGCAAACACTGCCAGGCTGAAAACCATTAATGCAAAACCGGTAAAATAGAATCTGATAAATTTCATTTTTAAAATATTAATTTAGTCATACTTACGTTTTATAAACCAGATATCATACAAAGTTAAACTAAACGTGAATGTAACATGGTTCTCCAGTATGAGTCTTTCATAATTTGTACCCCGTCGTCCATAATCAAGCGCAAAATTCAGTGAGGATTTTGAACGTCCTATCGGTAATCCTGCCCCAAAAGTTATGCCAAAGTCATTAATTTGATTATCATATAGTTGTATAAATGATTTGGTATAATAACCACCCATTCTGTAATGTATTCTGGCCAGGTACATTTTTTGAGCCCGGGGATTGGGTGTGAACTCAAACCCGGCATGAAAGGACTGGCTGTCCAGCGGGTCGGGCAAATCCATGGCATTTGACTGTGACCAGTTGACCTGTTTGTAATCCATGCCGAAAAGCAATTTTTCTCCCTTACTGAAACTGGCTCCAAAAGCAAGGGTGGCAGGAAAATTTCTTTTTTCTCCGGGGACATTAATATTGAACAGTGTATCCACAATGGCAACGCCTGATCCTGAAACCAGGATGTTTGTTTTCAAAATGTCACTTTTTCTGTTCAGCCTGGACTTAAATATGTAACTCCCGCCAATAACGAGTTGCAAATCATTCGCGAAGTTCGCAACGTACTGAATTCCCGTATTAAAATTAAAACCACTCAGAACATCTTCCGCTTCAATTCTGGGATTAAAGGCATTGGGATTCTCCATGAAGCTGATGGTCTGGGAGTTGTTTATTTTTCCAAAGATATAATTTACGTTGATACCCAGAGAAATATTCCTGGAAATCTGCAGGCCGGTGCCAAAAAAGATCTGATTCAGTCCGCCTGTGCCTGTAAACAGGTAACTGAGTGCGCCTATATCAGGATCGTATTCTTCATCCCCCTCCTGGGTGAAATGCACAAACTGGTAGTTGATAAGGCTGTATGGGATCAACCCTGCTCCAAAAGATGCCCGCTTTCCAAACGGAAAACTAAATGCCAGGTGATTGAAGTTTATATCCCAGGGGGTTTCACTTTTATCGTCTTTGGAATAATAAGATAATTTACCTGCAGCCCCGAATTCAAAAATGAAGGATAATGAATCGCGGACTGTATAGGCTGCCGGGTTAGAAAAATCGATGGTTTTATTGTCACGAATTCCATAGGTAATACCACCCATGGCGGCATTCCTGCCAAAACCTTTAAATGTCAGATCTCCGAAACCAATACTGGAGTAAGGTGAATTCAATGAACTCTGGCCATACAGGCCTGAGAAACCTGAACTCAAAATAAAGATCAGAAAAAGGGTTTTAGTCGCTGTCCGCATTGTATTCCAATATCCTGTTCAATCCTTTCAATACCAAATCAGGGTCCACAAAGATGCTACTTTTAATTAGTTCATCCAAAAAACCGGAATCTCCGCCGGTCATGATCACTTTCAGGCCTGCATATTTATCTTTGTATGCCTTAACAACCCCTTCAATTTCTGATACGATCCCAAATACCACCCCCGATATTATTGATGCAACTGTTTCATTCGCAGGCATGTCGAATGAACCTTCTGGCCTGACAAAAGGGAGACGGCCGGTAAATTCATGCAGTGCCCGGAATCTCATTTTAAGACCAGGTGAAATGCTGCCACCAAGGTATTGATTCTTCTTATTTATGAATTCAATCGTCAATGCGGTACCGGCATCAATTACCAAAACCGGTTCTCCGGGAAATGATGCATTTCCTCCAACTGCTGCAGCCAACCGGTCCTTCCCAAGGGTGTCCTTCGATTTGTACAGGTTTTCAACCGGAACCGGAGTTTTTGCATCCAGTAACAACACCTCCCCGATGTGTTTTGCAACCACCTCTTCAACAGAGGCTGCGATACTTATCACACTGGAAATGATGGCCCTTTTTATGTTCGGATGGTTCCGGAGAAGCTCTTCAATTGGCTGAAGATCATCCAGGGAACATCTGCCGATCTTAACGATGCCAGTCCTGTCAAACACACCAATTTTAATGGTGCTGTTTCCTATATCGATTACCAGGTTCATAAAACGTTTGTAAAATTAAAAAAATCTGGATTTCAAATATCTTCATGGTGATGAAAGGACGGATATTTAATGAATTTTAACAGATAAATCTTCAAGAATGGCTTTGACATCCAAAACCGAGTTTATTCCCGGAATGGCAAGCGTTAACTTTCCGTTCAGTTCTTTCATCCGGTATTGTGCAGGTTTGGTTTGAATGATGGATAACATCCTGCCAAATACTTCAGACCGGTAAAACGGGGATGCTTCATTGGTCAGAAAATTGAAAATGAGTTTTTGTTTTTTCAGGATGACCTTTACGATTCCCATTTTTTTTGCCTGTTCCCGGACCCATACGATGTTCATTAATTCCAGGGCAGGTTGCGGAACGGGACCAAACCGGTCTTCAAGCTGAAGTTTAAATTTTCGCAATTCTTCCTCAGTGGCTATTTCATCCAATGCCCGGTACAGTCTCAGTCGCTCAGAAATATTTTCAATATAACCATCCGGAAACAGCAATTCAAGATCTGTTTCAAAGTACACATCATTTACGAAGTTGAGTTCTTTTCCGGAATCCTGCGGTTTTGTATCTGAAGCAAAGGCCTCTTTAAAGTCCTGTTCTTTCAATTCCTGCAGGGTTTCCTGCAGAATCCTTTGATACATTTCAAATCCCATTTCAGCTATAAAACCACTCTGTTCGGCACCCAGCAGATTGCCGGCGCCTCTTATGTCAAGATCCTGCATGGCAATATTAAAGCCTGATCCGAGGTCGGAGAATTCCTCAATAGCCTGGAGTCTCCGCCGGGCTTCCGGTGACTGCAATTCGGTTGGGGGTGCCAGGAGATAACAAAAGGCTTTTTTATTAGATCTTCCAACCCTGCCCCGGAGTTGATGCAGATCACTCAGTCCGAAATGATGCGCATTGTTAATAAATATTGTATTTGCATTGGGGATGTCCAGGCCTGATTCAATAATGGCTGTGGCAATGAGTACATCAAAGTCACCATTAATAAAATCAAGCATCGCTGCTTCCAGTTTGGAACCCTTCATCTGTCCATGGGCAATAACCGATCTCACCTTTGGCAATAACCCTGCGATAAATTTTTGAATCTCTTCAATGGTTTCTATCCGGTTATGGATGAAAAACACCTGTCCGCCCCTGCTGATCTCATATTGAATGCCTTCTTTAATGATATTTTCCTTAAACCGGTGCAACTCGGTAATGATGGGTATCCTGTTTGGCGGAGGTGTCCGGATCATTGAAAGATCGCGTGCACCCATGAGAGAGAACTGGAGTGTACGTGGAATAGGTGTGGCAGTGAGAGTGAGGGTGTCAACATCAATTTTAATCTGACGTATTTTCTCCTTAACGGCCACCCCGAATTTTTGTTCTTCGTCAATGATGAGCAACCCCAGGTTTTTATACTTAACATCCTTACTCACCAGCCGGTGGGTTCCAATGATGATGTCCAGTTTTCCGCCGCCGAGGTTTTCAAGTATTTTCTTTTGTTGCCCGGGCTTCCGGAAACGACTGATATAATCAATCGTACATGGAAAATTTTTTAACCGTTCCTGGAAAGTATTGTAATGTTGCAGCGCCAAAATGGTGGTTGGCACCAGAAGGGCAACCTGTTTGCTGTCTGTAACTGCCTTGAATGCAGCGCGTATGGCTACCTCAGTTTTTCCAAAACCAACATCTCCGCATACCAGCCGGTCCATTGGAAATGACTCTTCCATATCATCTTTGACTGACCGGGTGGCGGATAACTGATCGGGTGTATCTTCATAAAGAAATGAGGCTTCAAGTTCCTTTTGAAGGTAGGTGTCGGGCGAGAAGGCAAAGCCCTTTTTCCCCAACCTCAGGGCATAAAGGCTGACCAGTTCCCGGGCAATGTCTTTTACTTTTTTCCTGGTTTTCTGCTTCAGGTTTTGCCAGGCTGCCGATCCAAGTTTGTAAATCCTTGGTGATTCGCTGTCTTTGCCTTTGTATTTTGAAATTCTGTGAAGTGCGTGTATGCTTACATAAAGTGTATCAAGATCTTTGTAAACAAGTTTTACAACTTCATGTTGTTTTCCCTGAATAGTGGTCTTTTCCAATCCGGCAAACCGGCCAATGCCATGATCAATGTGGACGACAAAATCGCCGGGTTTCAAACCGGTCAGTTCCTTTACGCTGATGGCTTCCCGTTTCAAAAAGTTACCTCTTAGATGAAACCGGTGGTAGCGCTCAAAGATCTGATGATCGGTATAGCAACATATTTTCAGATGGTGGTCGATAAATCCTTCGTGAAGGATTATTCTGGCAGGTATGAATTCAACTTTTTCATTGATATTCTCAAAAATGGCTTGCAGCCGCTCTATTTGTTTTTCATTTTCGGTGAGCAGATAGTTTTGGTATCCCCGGTTCTGGTTCTCATTAAAGTTGCTTCCCAGTAATTCGAAGTTTTTATTAAAAACCGGTTGTGGAGATGTATGGAAGTCAAGAATCTCATATTTTTTATTTTCCAGTCCACGTTGCAGTTCAATATTTCTGAATGCATCTGCACAGTCCAGAAACCGGTCTCCTGATAGCAGCCATTGAGTTTTATCAGGAATGGATTTCGTATCATTGACCGGGAGGTCTTCGGGCTTTGTTTCATCAAATGTTTCACGGATGCGTAATACTGCATAATTCAGATCTACCGACCAGATGATGGTAGTTTTTTTCAGGGTTTCAAAGAAATCTCCGGATGGCTGCTTCTGTGCAAGACCGATCATATCCGGAAGAATGGATATTTTGTCGCGGGTCTCAACGGACAGTTGACTCTCTACTTCAAAAGTCCTTATAGATTCGACCTCATTGCCAAAAAAATCAATTCTAAAAGGATGCTCATTTGAAAAAGAGAAAATATCAAGAATGCTCCCGCGTATTGAAAATTGACCTGGTTCATACACAAAATCTGTCTGCTCAAATCCGTATTCTCTAAAAACTTCTTCCACAAACCGGAGATCAACCTTCTCTCCTTTATTTAAGTACAGTGTATGGTCTTTAATACTTTTTCGTAACGGAACTTTTTCCATCAATGATTCGGGGTAGCTCACGATCAGATAGGTCCTGATTGCAGAGGCCAGCAGATTTAAAATTTCAGCTCTGACAACCATGTTGGATGGATCGGGCCGATGGTATTGAACAGACCGTTTGTATGAAGAGGGAAAGAAAAAAACAGGACCGTCACCAAGGAGATTCCGCAGATCATTATATACATATGCAGCGCTTTCCTTATCCGGAAGGATGATGAGTCCCGGAATTTTTGTGAGTTCAAAAAACCGGGCACAAAACAGGGCTTTTGATGAACCTGCCAAACCTTTCAGGAACAGGTTTTTGATGCCTTTCTGAAGGCTTTGCTCCAGGTTCTTTAGATGCGGATGATTATATTGTTTTCTGAAAGTCTTTGAATCGATCATCTGTTGCTGCTGTAAAAACGGCTAAAATTACGAATAAATAATTCTTAATAGTTTTGAAAGAAAAATGAATGGGTGAACTTTCCGGCAGGTATGGCTTTCCGTGGTCCGGCCGGATCTCCCTGCTAATCATATACTAAACCCATTTATGGCATCCGGTCCCCATAATCATACCACCCCGTCGGTCCGCTTAGCGCTTCAACAGTGCAAACCGCTTAGCGCTTCAACAGTGCAAACCGCTTAGCGCTTCAAAAGCGCTTAGCGGATTTTCAAAAGCGCTTAGCGGATTTTGTAAATCGATTAGCGATTTGAAAAATCGCTCTACAGGCAGTCCGCTATTTGTTTTATAGCAATGAAATAATTTTTCAATTCTATCGGGCACTTTACTATTCCGGTACGTATTTGAATCCATGCCCTGCACCAACATTTCTCACGGACCGGGATTTACTCCGGGGAGCTTTCCAAAAACTCTTCAACCTTCTCGACCATCCTGGAAGAACCTGTATAAAAAGGCATCCTTTGATGCAGTGTTTCAGGTTCAATATCAAGTACTCTTTTATATCCGTTACTTGCTTTACCACCGGCTTGCTCAGCAAGGAAAGCTATGGGATTGCATTCATAGAGGAGTCTGATTTTCCCGTTTGGATTGGCATTTGTCGGGGGATAAAGGTAGATGCCTCCCTTTAACAGGTTCCTGTGAAAATCAGCGACCAGGGATCCAATATAGCGAGAGATATAGGGTCGGTTTGTATCGGAATCAATGACCTGGCAATATTTAATAAACTTTTTCACACCATCGGGAAAATGTAAGTAATTGCCCTCGTTGATAGAGTACAACCGCCCTTCTTCGGGTGTACATATATCCTTATGTGAGAGGCAGAACTCTCCAATGGATGGATCCAGTGTAAATCCATTGACCCCTTTACCGGTTGAATATACAAGCATGGTGGAGGACCCGTAAATGATGTATCCGGCAGCCACCTGATTTCTTCCTTTCTGAAGAAAATCCTGTATCGTGGGTTTGTGGCCTTTTTTGGTAACGCGCCTGTAAATTGAAAATATCGTGCCAATTGAAACATTTACATCTATATTTGATGAACCGTCAAGAGGATCCAGTGAAACAACGTATGTGCCATCTTCTGAAAGGTCCTGGTCAAAGACAATCATCTCATTGTTTTCTTCGGTGGCGATGGCACAACACTCGCTACTGGCCTTCAAAGCACCTACAAACTGTTCATCGGCAAATACATCCAGTAACTTTTGATCTTCTCCCTGGATATTGACATTTCCCGATTCGCCCAGTATGTCTACCAGGCCAGCCTTGTTTATTTTTTTGTTAACCAATTTAGCAGCTACTCCGATTGAGTGGAGCAACCTCGACAATTCACCCTTGGCGAAAGGGAAATCGGTTTGCCGGGCAATGATAAATTCATTGAGGGTGGTGACATGATAACTTTGCATGGGATTGTATTTATAGGGTTAACGGTTATTGAATGCTATTGTAATCAATCTGTTCAGAATATCCGGGTTGTTTAAAATTACCGGACCATTCACAGTCTGGTGTGTACTAAATTACTATTTTTAGTGAAATAAGTTGAGAGAAATGTTAATATATAAATTCGGAGGTTCTTCAATTAAGGATGCTGAAGGCATCAAAAACTTAACCGGGATCGTTTCCGGCGTAAAAGAATCCCTGGTTATCATTGTCTCCGCACTTGGGAAGACAACAAATGCCCTGGAAGACCTCACGAAAATGGCCTGGGAAGCGACTGCTGATATTGAAGCAGGATTCCTGAAGATCCGGAATTTTCATTTTGGCATTGCACATGAGTTGGTTCCTGATTCACCGGATCTGGAAAAAAGACTGGACGACGACTTCAGGGGATTGCACACGGCCCTCAATCAACGTGGTGGGGACTTTGACGAATTTTACGACCAGGTTGTATACTGGGGAGAGATCTTTTCAACGAGGATCATCCATGCTGTCCTTAAGAAATCCGGCATACAAAACAGGTGGCTGGATGTTTCTGAATTGATCATCACTGATGATAACTTCCGGGATGCCAGGATCCACTGGGAAATCACCACCAAAAATGTAAAACGGGATTTAAATTTTAAAGACTGCCCGGTATATCTGACCCAGGGCTTTCTTGGGGGGACCAATAAGGGTTACAAAACAACACTTGGCAGGGAAGGATCTGATTTCACAGCGGCAGTATTGGGAAACATCCTGGAAGCCGGTTCTGTAATTATATGGAAGGATGTTCCGGGAATTCTGAACGCCGATCCTCAGATTTTTCAGGATGCCGTTCTGTTACCGGAGATCTCTTACCAGGAAGCCATTGAACTGGCTTTTTTCGGGGCCAAGGTGATCCATCCCAAAACCATCAAGCCCTTACAGAACAAAAACATCCCACTCGAGGTCAGATCGTTTAAGGATCCGGGGCAGGCGGGTACTTTAATACGGACCGACAGGCTTCCGGATATGAAGATCCCTTCATATATCATTAAAAAGGACCAGATTTTGCTTTCTGTCTCGCCCAGGGACTTCTCTTTTGCCGTGGATGATTGCCTCGGACGGATCTTCAGTATTTTAAATACATTTAAGATCAGGGTCCATCTCATTCAAAATTCAGCCATCAGCCTATCTGTTTGTGTTGATCATGCACCCATGAAACTTGATGGCCTGCTTGAGCAACTAAATCATGAGTTCCTGGTGTTTTATAATAAGGACGTCACCCTGATCACTATTCGTCATTATACACCTGAGGCCGTTCAGAGGGCTGTTTATGGAAAGATCCTGATTGAACAGAAAACCAGGAATACGGTACATTTTGTGGTGAAATAACCGGGTTAATTCAGATGCACAACAAACCCGGCCTTATATCCAATAACCTGATTAAATGAGTCATATACTTCATAGGCCAGAAGTATTGAATGCACTTTCTTACCCATGATCAGGTTTTTAGTATCAAAATACCAGTCCTCTTCAAACTGGATCTTTCCTATGTTTTGCCTTTTAAAATCCTCTTGAGATTCAAGATATTTAATGTCTTCAATACTCATTTTTTCATCGGTATGGTAATTAAATGCATCTGCTTTTTTGCTATACACAGCACTGAATACAGCTTCAATCAGCACTTCTGTTTTCAGGTTTTCCAGTTTTTCGGAACCCCACTCATCGTCCGCATCGGGGTTTTTAACCAACACTTCGTAGATTATCGGAGCGGCAATCTGTTTCCCTGAAAAGTTTATGCTCATATCAGTTGTATCAGCCGGTTTTCTACCCGGTTCTCCGGACTTTTCGTTAAGGCATCCTGCCAGGCTCAGATAGCAGATTACAACGGCATATATGATCTTCATTTATATAAATATTTAATGGGTTCCCGTTTCTTTTCGCTT
>CAYOFK010000101.1:0-3280 GCA_964403185.1 uncultured Rikenellaceae bacterium
GTTTCTGATATTTTATTTGTGTAGTGTTCATATCCCATTTTTGAGATCTTATCAATGATGGGAGCCGGTATAAAGGGAGAAGTCAGTTTAAAAACTTCATCCTTTTCTGTTTTATCCAGGTTATGGAGGATTTGCTGCATTGGATTTTTTCCGGAGTTAATCAAAAGAGTAGCATCAAATGCAATGGCAATCTTCTTTTCTTTCAGCCAGCCGGGTGGCAAACCCTGAGTTCCTGAAGCAGCATCTGACATTATTAATTGTTCCTGACCCACTTCTTTTCTGAGCCTGTTCACCAAATCCCCAACAGATATATTTCCTATTAATGAGGCCTGTTGCAGTGTGGCCACTTTCCCTATTGTTTTCCTGAGAATGGGATTCTTCAACCTCCTGAATGCCGGGGCAAGCTCCATTAATACAGGTTCCAGTTCAGGAAAATAGTCCAGTAATTCCCCTACTTTTGTCCTGGGAGTTATCTGAAAATCAGTTTTTGCCGCCATCTGTCTTCTCCCCGTAACTGATCAACCGTTGTTCTCCTTTCAGCTTTCTGTATCCGGCAATATTCTGCACTGCTTCCAGGGTTCCCAGGTATTTGTTTTTTTCATCCCGGATGGCATAATATTCAATATATACAAACATCCCATTCATTTCAAGCCAGAATGTCGCCTTATTTTCTTTCCCGCTCCTGAAATCACTGATGATCCTTTCAACCAAATGTACACTTTTGGGAGGGTGGCATAAGCGCACATCCCTGCCCAATACAGCTCTGGTCCTTCTAAATATCTGGTCTCTTCCCCGGGAGAAATATTTTACTTTATCGTTGCTATCCACAAAGGTAACTTCAACAGGTAACGTATTCAGCAAGGCATTCAATTCAATAACTGACAACTTACCACTTGGCAGTTGTATGGTGCCGTCCATGGCGCTGGCAACCGGAACAGAAGCAATGCCTTCCGGTTTCCATTCAGTCCGGGGATCAAAGAGGCAAAAACCAATTTCAACAGACTGTTGGCCAATCCTGTACCATTCCTCATCACTGAGCTTGTCCATACACATCGGGAACAGAATTTCTTCTTCTTTCATGATCATGTCGGCAACTGCCTGGGACGCCGGTTTCAGAACAATCTCCACAAGTGCTTCAACCTCATCCTGAGAAATGGTTCCCTTCGCCTTCAGTCCTTCGTGAGCCGCTTTTAAAAGAACCCGTGTTTCATCATGTTTGCCCCACATAACCTTGGGGGGGGCGGTAATGTTGTACTTTTCAAGATACGGAAAGAGAAGTTCTTCTTTTCTCTGGTAATGTTTCTCAACATCAGACAGATCATTAAAAAATCCTTTCAACCGGACCAGGTATTGTTCAACATCAGGTTTTTCCTGTTCAAAGGCTTTTTTATACAGTTTATTCAGGACAGAAACCATTTTTTTTAGTTCCTTATTTTCATTTTTGAAGGTGTCAACCGGATGGCCGGGCGGAATTTCTTTGGCGCCGGTCTGGTCGATATGCCCTTCCAGAACCTGAGTATGTATGTCACAAAATTTAAGTACTTCTTCTTCAGGCAGTCCTTCATTGATCAGTTCCTGCTCCACCTGAACAACTTCGTTATAGGGAATGCTTCTGAGCAACTCAACCAGGCTTTTTCTCACCTCCTGCGGGGCTTCTCCTTTATGAAGCTGGAGGATCAGATGTTTTAAAAGCTCCTTGCGCGACCTCAAGTTATCAGTAATCTCATCCATAATAAACAGGTATCAGAAATAAACAAATATTTTAAACTCTCGATTGAAAGTGTGGAATCCGGGCAAGCGTGGCAATGATCAATGTTCCCCGTGTTGGCAGGGCATAAATACACATGACACCACACTATACAAAGATAGAAAATTAGATATGAAGACTCCCCTGCTTTTTGCAAACTTTATCCTAATCAGGTTCAAAACACATTTTGCCTTTATCAGTGAATCATATTTTTGATTTTTTTCTTAGAATGTCATAACTTAATTGCGAAAAGGAGGTTCCCAAATACAAATAAAAAATAAAATTCATGCAAAATCGACGAAATTTCCTGAAAAACAGCTTGTTGACTGCTGCCGGTGCCGGGTTGGCAACAAAATCTTTCTCAAACGGATCTCCCTCTTACCGGATGGAAGAAAAAAAATTCATTTACAGGACCTTGGGGAACACCGGTATTAAGTTACCCATTGTCAGTATGGGAACTGGTAATACAGATAATCCCAACCTGGTGAAGGAAGCCTATAATAAAGGGGTGCGTCTCTTTGCCACATCTGAATACTATCAAAATGGCAATAATGAAAAAATGCTGGGCGAGGCACTTAAAGAATTCCCCAGGGATTCGTACATAATAATTACAGGTGCCACTGGCGGGGTAGATATTGATCATCAAAATGGCCTGTTCAAATCCACAACCAATCCTGAAAAGTACCTTGAACATGCCAACGGTTGTTTGAAGCGTTTACAGGTAGAGTATGTCGACTTTTTTAGTCTTGGATTTGCAGCCCGTAAGGAATCGGTTTTTTTTGAGCCACTGGTCAAAGCCCTGAAGAAATTTAAGGAGCAGGGGAAAACAAAGTACCTGTGTTGTGCCACCCATAATTTTGAACCTGAAGCCATTCGTGCAGCAGCAGATGTGGGGATCTATGATGCGGTAATTACTGCCTATAATTTCAGAAAAAGCAATATTGAGGAAATTGATGAGGCCATTGCATACGCCACTGAAAAAGGGTTGGGAGTGATCGCTATGAAAACTATGGCCGGCGCTTACTGGGACCGGGAGCGAACCAAACCGATCAATACCAAAGCAGCCTTGAAATGGGTGCTTCAAAATGAAAACATCCGGACAACGATTCCGGATTGCTCAAGTTTTGATCAACTACACCAGGATCTTGATCTGATGGCTGACCTTCAACTCACAGAGGAGGAAAAGCATGACCTGAAAGCGCCTGCTGATGGCTTATCGGCAGATATTTATTGCCAGCAATGTGGCACATGCCTCCCTCAATGTCCGGAAGGGTTGGATATCCCCACCATGATGCGAAGTTATATGTATGCATACGGGTATCAGAACCTGGCCCATGCACAGCAAACCCTTAACCATGCCCATGTACACAGCAACCCTTGTGATGATTGTGCTTCATGTTCCGTGAATTGCACCATGGATTTTGATATCAAACGAAAGGTTCAGGATATCGCCAGGATTGCTGATATTCCGGGGGATTTTATTCATGGGTAGTTTATCCAGCCGCTAAGAGGTTTTGAGCCGCTAAGAGGTTT
>CAYOFK010000101.1:3380-10954 GCA_964403185.1 uncultured Rikenellaceae bacterium
GGTTTACAACGGGGCTGGCTCATTCCTGCCCGTCCGGTCTCCGGGCGCCGTAATTATATTAGCAGGAACCGGCTTTTTTGCAAGTTCCCGGAGAGTATCTCGCGGCACTGCATACCGGGTTATTCAGGTTCAACCCTTTTCAGGTTTGGAGTAAACAACCGCGAAGTGGTTGAATGTGAATAACCCCGGGTTTCAACCCGGGGGGTGGGGCATCACAACCATCAGGTTTTGGCGGAGATTTTGCCTGGTGCAGGCTTTGTGTGATGGATTGCAAAATCTGTGACAAAACAGGAAGGCAGGAGGCCGGGGATGACCCGGTACTTTTTTGGTTTTTCCCGGCGGTATAACAATTCAGCAATCCAATTCTAAAAATAATACCATGTTGACAGGGCAGTCCACCGGACCGTAGGATCTGAAGGATCATTCAGCAGGGGAACTTTCATTAATGAAAATTCCAGTCCCAGGGCGAAATCAGAATGCTTACTGTACATGATCTTTCCCATAAAAATCTGTGCTATTTTACCGGCCACATACACCAATTCCGGCTGTGAAGTAATAGTATAATTGAATACGAGTCCTATCGGGAGCTTATAACGGGGATAAAAATCAAGGCTCAGTGCCCCTCCGGTAACAAATGAATACCCGTTCCTGCCCCTTATATAGGTCTCCCCGTAACTGATTTCGAATTGACCATAGATCCCAACCACCTCACTAAATCCATAGGCAAACTGGAGGCCTGTGCCCATACTTAAAACAGGAATATTTTGCGTTATACTGGCAGGTTGGATACTGTCTAACACATCCTGCACATAGCCCAGTATATTTACAAACCGGCCATTATTCTTCTTTAATTCAACTATGGCGGAGAATGCCGATTTTTCTCCTTCAAACAATTTAAATTTCCAGCCAATCTCAAAATTTTCTATGGTGGTCAGGCCTTGAGCCAACAGGCTTTGGGCTTCGGTTCCAACACGGGCCGCGATACCCAAATGAATATAGGCGGCCATCCAGTTGCGCACACGTTGATGATAGGCCAGCCTCATATCCAAAAAAGTGATGGTGCCAGCCAGTCCCAATACAGGCTCTCCATCAATCTCCAGCCAATCATCGGAAAAATTCAGAGTTGACCCATAGCCCATAATGGTTGAGAAATATGTATTAACAAAGGGTAAAGATGTTGTGGAAACCGGGGAGAATTCATGGTTGTTTAAGGATGGTCTGGTAACCGTATCCGCCTGGCCATAAACTAACAGATCAGATGTGGAAAAAACGACCAGCAAAAAACTGAAACGCATCATAACAGATATTTTTTGACTGAAAATCATCAGTTCTTTTTCCGTATTTTGAAGGAGTCTTTATCTCCCACGGGTATTTGAAAACTTATCTGAAAACTCATATTGGTGAGTTTCGTCCTGGGAAGGTATTTTTCCCCATGTATTATCGATTCGTTAATGTCAACCAAACCCTGGGTGTACCTTAACTCAAAAACTAAATAGGGGCGTCCGATATTTATAAAGAACCCTGCACCAAATTGCGCACTCAAATTAAACTTCTTTATCTCAGAGATTAAGTCTATTTCTGTACTATTATGTTCTGCAATAAATTTATGATTGTAACCAATTTTAAATCCTCCGGTCACAAAGAATCGTCCATTCTCTGACCAGATAACTGCCTGAACAGGTAAACTAATAGCGGTCATATTTATCATCATACTATCCCTCTCGTCCAATGAATCCGCCACCACATACTTTATAGCTGCCTGAGCAAATGAGGGCTGAAGGCTCACGGATACTGATTGTAAAAACCGGTAATCGGTTCGAATTCCCACATGATAACCCATTCGGGGTTCAAAATAGGCAGATGATGGCGGGTCCCCCGAAAAATTGGTTCGGTTGATCGCTGTATGGATCCCCAGGGAGAGCTGGGCACATAACTGCATACCAGTAAAGAAAAACAACGCCAATGACAGGTATGATATCCTTGTTTTCATCCAGGTTCTTGAATGAATGTTGAAATTAGAGAATCCTTTTCAATAGTGCAAGGCATACGAAATGTTTTAAAAATTCTTATAGCCCTGCGAGGTTTTGAAAACCTCGCAGGTTATCAGCCGCTAAGCGGCTTTTCTTAACACTGCCGGCATTAACAAAAAGAAGGCTGCCATTTCTGACAGCCTTCTTTTCGATTTCAAACCCTCGATTAACCTAACTATGAAAAAACTTTTATCTGATAATTATCAGGGGAAAAATCTTCTTTGTTTTCTGTGCCTGAGGCGCAACAAAATACTTTTGGTTTCTCCATTAATTGTAATAGTGGCCTCATTATCGCATTTGCCATCTCCATAATCAAGAGTGATTGGGAGTTTGTCGCCTATTACAATCACCACTGTTCCGCTTTTCATGAACTTACAGCTTGCAGCCCATTCCAACCGGTAGGTTATGGTCCGTGTGTATGGCTGCTGGTTATAGTTGGTGCCATTGGCCGAACCCGTAATGTAAAACACATTGTCAAAGAAATTCCTGGTTTCAACTCCGGCCACCCATTCCTTATGCCGTTTAAATTCTTTTGTCAGTACTATTGAATCTGCATTCTCTACAGGAATGGTAAGCTTTCCGCCTTCCAGCACGGCTGTAAAAGTCAGGTTTCCTTTGTCATTCCAGCCATTGTTTTTAGTGGTTTTAGTTCCTTCAACTTTGATCCCATTGATGTGGTAATCAAATAATTCCACCGTCTTCATTGAGCCCGGTCTTTTCATCCACCCTGTAATGGTGATCTTTACCATGCCGCTGCGGGTGTGACCATAAAAGCCTTCACAGCCGTCACCCCAGTCAATGGTAATAACTTTGGGCCATCTGATAGTATCAGGCCGGTCAACTGTAATGGTAGGACATCCGGTTGAAACGATCATGGACTTATGAGTTCCTGAAGACAGTTGATTCTCTACAGTAAATACAGCATTATCAACGGCTTCCATCAGGTCGTCGAACAACGTTTCTGTGAGTGCATCTTCCTCAGTAAGTAACAGTTCGTCGTCATTAATGACGTTTTTATTCTCTTTTTGACAGGAGCTTAAGGAAAACAGCCCGGTCAATAATACAATCAATAAAAGTTTCCAGTTTTTTGTTTTCATTGTTTTCTGATTTTATTAAACATTCAATAGTTTCTGTTTTGAGCAATTGATTAATGCCCGCTTTATTACTAATCCGTACAAATCACCGGATACCCTACTTTTTTTTTCAAGAAAAACAGGTGCCTTCATAAATTTACTCCTGAATTGCTTAGCAAATTGGAAAGTCTATTTCACAAATATTTAATTCCTGGTGTTTGAAATTTGAGAGATCATTCGCGGCTTCCCCTGTGCCCTGAGCCGGGTTGACTCAGGCAAGTCGCGGGGTGACTGATTATGGACAGGTCTGAGCATTTACCTTAAGATCAATGAGTCACCCCGTGATTGAGCGGATGTTAAAAAGAAAAGTTCAGATATATAGTGGGAGTAAAGGGAACGGCCTCAGCGTGTATATTAATGGTATTGGTTTGGTTGGAAGGCGCCCGAATAAAATTGGCGTATTTAATATTTTTCGTATTTAATACATTCAAAACAGATATCCCGGCTTCCATGTGATATTTTTTCTTATCGTACCTGTATATAAAAGCGGCATCAAGCCTGCGATAGGGGTACCGGTCATCAGGATCCGATGAACGGGACAGGTCTACAAACCCGGAGCCGTACACATAATTGGCGGAAATATAAAAGGGATGGAAATTGAATAAACCGGCCCATTTTATTTCGTGTCTTTGATCCTGGGGGGCATACCAATAGTCCACCAACCAGAAATAAGGAAAACTTTCTTCGGTCTTCCCCAGTGAATACGCAATCCAGAACTCGTGTTTCCGTATCATTTGTTTCAGATAAAGGTCCATCCCATAGGAATACCCATTCCCTTCATATACTCCTCTTTCATAAAACCGCCTGGTGTTAATAAAGCGGGTAATGCCCTTAACGGTTTTATAATAAGTTTCAATACTGGCTGTAAAATTCCTTTTATGGTAGGTAAGTCCCCCAACAAAATGCTCTGATTCAAGTACCGGTATATCCTCATCATCACAAACGGTCCAGAAGTATCTGTAATTTCCTTCATCGTCCACTTCCGAAGCCAATGATATAAACTGGTTGTAGATACCCCAGGCAAAGTGTAATTTCATATATTCATCAAAATCAATCGAAACCAACAATCTTGGCTGGATGAAAGGTTTTGATAAATTGAGAACATAGTCCATCCTGATCCCGGGTTTGATTCTGATATGTTTATTTATGGCGATCTCATCCTGGATATAAAGATGGAGGCGCTGGCCATATTTGTCTAGTTGATTGATGTTGATGTTGAATGAATCTTCTTCAAAAGAAACAGCATCATTAACATAACCCATCCCCAGTTCAACCTGGTGCCGTTTTGATACTGCAAATTGATTTTTACTTTTAACGGAGATCTCCCTGATCCCGTTTTGTATTAATTCATTCCGTTTTTGAATAACATTACCATTTAAAGTCCGTGTGACTTCTTGTTCCAGGAACAATTCTTTATCAAGGCCGGAGTAGCTGATCATCACATTGGACCGGAACCCGTTATTCCAGTTCTTACCATAAAACAAACTTCCTCCCCTCTGACGGCTGCGTTCTTCTGATAATCTGTATATATGGTTGTATTTCCTTTCTTCATCAATCTTATACGAAAAATTATCCCGCCCTTCATAAAGACTGATGAAGTAATCATCTCCGTTTTCAGTGGATCCTGAATATTTTAAATTAAAATCCCTGAATAAATAATCCGGATGTACATTAATATCGGCTACATCCGGGGAGTTATTGTTACCAAAAAGATTGATGTCGTCTTCATTATACAGATTATAGTAGGTGTGACGGAATGCAAAAACCAGTGAGGATTGTTTGAATACGGGCACACTTGCCTTTCCACTGATGGTCATGTTGTTAATTGTGAAGTTGAGTGTGGGGTCCACGGGGTTTCCGTCAATACCGGAGATATTAACAATGCCTCCCACCCGTTCACCATATTCCGCTCCATACCCCCCTTTCAAAACTAAGATATCTTTAGCCATATAAGGGTTCACAGCACTGATATTATCGTTAAAATTTTTTAGTCCGAAAACAGTAAACCCATCAAACAACACCTGGCTATGGCCTTCATAACCACCCCAGATGATCAGATCGCTGGATTGCTCCCCCGCAGCAAGAATTCCGGGCTGCAAGCGCAAATAATTAAATACCGAATTGTCCCCGTTACCGGGTACGCGGCTGGCTATCTTGTGGTTTAATCGTATGGCGCCGGGGGTTTCCCCTATCTGGCCGGAATGTTCCACCACTTCGCCCTCAATAACCACTTCTTTCAATCCGATAATCGAAGGTATTAAATAAAAAGTCTGGTTAACTCCCGGATAAACAACCGTGTCCAGAATATAATAACCCAGGTAAGAAATAGTCAGCTTTAATAAACTGTCAGATTGTGATGCATACGAGAAAGTTCCTTTAAAATCAGACACCATTCCCCTCCCGTCAACTATTACGTGGGAATAGGGAAGTGGTTCAAAATTACTTTTATCAACCACCTTCCCGGTTATAAGATAGACTTCTTTTCTTTTTGGAATTTTCCGGGCAATGATCAAATAGACATCCCCTGACTTTTCAAAAGCCAGGGGCAAATCCTTTAAAAGATATTCAATAGCTTCATCAGGAGAAGTAAAGGAACGGGAAAGTGTAATGCTGTGTTTTGAAAGCTTCCGGTCATCGAAGGAAAACTGCAGGCCATATGCATCCCTGACCCCGATCAAAACAAGGTTTAGAGGCTCGTTCTGGACCTCAATATGAATGCTTTGTGAAAAAGCATTCGATCCTGACATGGACAGGATCGACAGAAGAATAATTATTCTGTTTCCCAAACTATTTATTCCGGATCTTATAATGACCCTCAGTCTCTTCTTCAAATACCAATCCGAAAGGTTTACATATCAGGTTTAATACTTCTTCGACGTTTTCACGTCTTTCAAAGTTGCCGGTATAGAAATAGTCAAGATCCCCGGGAATGCTGATACTAATATTGTATTGCCTTTCCATTTCTTTAAATACGTCTGTTAACAGAACGGCAGTAAATATGAAGTTATTTTGTCTCCAGGCTGAAGGCTGTGTATTTGACTCCGTATCCTGCACCCGGAACATCCCTGATTCTTCCAGGACGGCCATTTGGTTAGAATTCAAGATCACTGCATCTTTTTCCTTCCGTGATACTACTTCAACACTGCCACTGATACAAGCCACTTTATATTGATTTTCCCTGGCGAAAATATTAAAGGTGGTTCCCCGTACCCTGGTGACACCAAATTCAGACACTACCTCAAACTTTTTACCTTTCCTGACTTCAAAATGAGCTTCGCCTTTCAGAGTTAATCTTCTGGAAAACCTCCACCAATAAGGATGATAATTCAATTCCGATCCGGCATTTAACTCCACTCTTGAACCATCCGGAAGAGCCATACTTATATGTTCACCCGGTAAACTTTCCACAGTATATCTGTAAAAACGCAATACCCCGGCAAGTGCCAGCAATAATACCAGGGAAGCGGCTACAGCTAAACGCGTCCATTGGTTCCTGTTTAACCTTATCGCTGACCTGGCTGTGTTATCAACCTGCATTTCAAGATCATTCCAGACCTTATCCCTCTCTCTTGTCCATGGAATTTTCATTTTTTGTTCCATGTGATCAGGCAAGACCTTTTTAAAATCTTTCTTTCCGTTGTTGCTGTATTGATCCATTTATACTTTTAATACCTTTCTTAAATAGGCTAAAGCCAGATTCATTCTTTTCTCAACAGTTTTAATACTTATATCCAGCCGTTCTGCAATTTCCATGTACTTTAAGCCCTCCTGGCGACTCATAAGAAATACAATCCGTTGTTTTTCAGTCAGTTTGGCAAGTGCTTTTTCATACCTTTTTTTTAATTCCATGTACTGAACAAGGTTGTCGGTTTCTTCCGATGAAAATTCCAGGGAGAGTTCTTTTTCATATTTGCCGGCAATCTTTTTCCGGCGGCAATGGTTAACAAACAAATCTCCGGAAATCTTATATAACAGTCCCTTATTTTGCTTAATATCAAATTGCACTTGCTTTTCCCAGATCCTGATAAAAGCGTCCTGAGCGATATCTGTAGCCAGTTCAGCATCCCCACACCGGTAATAAATATAAGCTCTTACCGAATCAAAATACCTGTCAAATACTACTTTGAAATCTTCTTTTGTCAATATTCCTGTTTCAAACTTTTATCTCCGGTAAATTTATAAAAATGTAAAAGAACGAATATCAATTATTTTAGTCACAATCGTAAATTTATACGATGCTCTATTTCTAATCCGTTTTAAAACCGGCAAACCCTAAGAATATTTTAATTTATAATATACGAAAAAGTTCGAGCCAACGAATGGAATTCTACATTCCATAATCTATAATAGCAGGTGAAACAATAATACAGGTGTTAAAAAGTTATAATTTTACCTTCTGATATCCTTTCTA
>CAYOFK010000102.1:0-10952 GCA_964403185.1 uncultured Rikenellaceae bacterium
AAGAGATTGTGGCCTACATGAAAAAATTTGGTAAAGACCTGGGCCTGGATACCATTGTGGATGACGTAGATAATGTCATCATCAAAAAACCGGCCACTCCCGGTTTGGAGAACCGCAAAACAGTGGTTTTACAGGGCCATCTGGATATGGTGCCTCAAAAGAATTCCGATACCAGGCACGATTTCGGAAAAGATCCGATCGAAGCCTTTGTTGACGGGGAATGGGTGACGGCTAACGGTACCACCCTGGGGGCGGATAACGGAATCGGAGTCGCCGCCGCCATGGCTGTCCTTGAGTCCAAAGACCTGAAGCACGGGCCAATTGAATGTCTTTTTACGGTGGATGAGGAAACCGGAATGACCGGTGCTTTCGGGTTGAAACCCGGGTTGCTCAACGCCGATATCCTGATCAATATGGATTCGGAAGATGAGGGTGAATTGTATGTGGGTTGTGCCGGGGGCACCAATGCCAATATTATCTTTGATTACAGACGGGAGGCATCGCCTGCCGGTCACATTGGATTGAAGCTGTCGCTCACCGGATTAAAGGGCGGCCACTCAGGGATTGACATCCCCTTATATAAAGGAAATTCCAATAAGCTTTTGAACCGTTTTCTGTGGTATGGCATACGGAATCACAAAATGCGTCTGGCATCTGTTGAAGGCGGTAATCTGAGAAATGCCATTCCAAGGGAATCCTTCGCAGTGGTGACTGTTCCTGAGTCAGAAAAAGCGTCTGTTCTTGAATGGGTTGAAAAAATGGAGGGCGTTTTTAAAGATGAATATGCAAGCATCGAACCGGAACTGAAGTTTGAAGCCAAAGAGGTCATCCTTCCCGATTTTGTAATTGAAAAAGAAACTGCCGAAGCTGTGATACATGGCGTTTATGCCGCACCTAACAATGTTATACGCATGAGCAGTGACATGGAGGGATTGGTGGAAACTTCCACCAATCTGGCTGTATTCAAATCGCACGAAAATCATATCGAGGTTCTTTGCCTTTTGAGGAGTTCGGTGGCCACAGCCATGGATGACCTGAAAAATCACTTCAGGTCTGTTTTTGAACCGCTTGGGGCCAAAGTGGAGTTTGACGGAGAATACCCGGGCTGGAAACCGAATCTGGAGTCGTCCATTCTTAAGACCATGCAGAAGGTATATAATGACAAGTTTGGAAAGATCCCCGAGATCAAGGCCATTCATGCTGGTCTGGAATGTGGTTTACTGGGTGGTGTATATCCCGGACTGGATATGATCTCTTTTGGTCCGACCATACGTTTCCCTCACTCCCCGGATGAGAAAGTGCATATTGATACCGTTAAAAAATTCTGGGAGTTCCTGGCATATACGCTTGAGGAAATACCGGACAGGGAATAGCGATTATTTTTTCGACACTGCCAGCCTTGCCTGCCCCAAAGGGATGGCTTTACCGCCGGCAGACAGGGATCGGGGATCCATTTGACTTCCAGGCTGATATCCTGGATTCCCTCTTGTAAAACCGCTAAGCGCTTCTAAAGCGCTAAGCGGTTCATCCACTTAGTCTTCTTCGTAATCGTCCGACGAATTGTTATAGTTGTGGAGGATTTTGTATATTTGTACATCATGTATCGCTCTGATATACATATCAAAAAGTACGGCAAGATCTTTATCCATCATCTTTATGAATGCTGGATATTCTATGATCAATGCGATTGATTCTCTCCTGACTGTCCCATTTCTTTTATCTTTTATCTTTAATTATTTTTCCTGAATCCTGTTTATGCAAGGATTGATTTTTGACATAAAACGGTTTGCCATTCACGACGGTCCGGGCATCAGAACGACCATTTTCTTCAAGGGGTGCCCCCTTGAATGCTGGTGGTGCCATAATCCCGAGAGCCGGAATCCTGAACAGGAGACCGTTATAAGAGAACATAAACTCAATGGAGAGGTCTTTGAGATCAGAGAAGTGACAGGCCGGCGGATGAGTGTCAGTGAAGTGCTCAGGGAAATTGAAAAAGAGCGCATGTTCATGGATGAATCGGGTGGCGGGGTGACATTGTCCGGCGGGGAACCTTTGATGCAACCTGCGTTTTGCCTTGCCCTGCTCAGGGAATGCAGGAGTGCAGGCATCCATACCACCCTGGACACTACAGGTTGTGTTTCCAAAAAGATCATGACGGAAGTAATGGCTTTTGTTGACCTGTTTCTTTACGACCTGAAACACATGCAGGAAAACATCCATAAAAAATATACGGGTGTGGGTAATAAGCTCATCCTGAAAAATCTGAAATTCCTGCATGAGTCCGGCAAAAATATCATTCTCAGACTGCCTGTGGTCCCGGGAGTGAACGATCAGGAAACGCATATCCGGCAGATCGGAGATTTTCTGAAAGAAGAACTGCCGGGACTGAAAAGATTGGATATGTTGCCCTATCATAAGATTGCAGGGCATAAATACACATCTTTCGGCATCCCGGACAGGATGAAAGAAGCTAAGGAACCGTCAATAAAATACATGAAGGAACTCAGATTGTATTTTGAGAAGGAAGGGTTTGAGGTTGGTGTTGGAGGGTAGAGGAGGTGAAGGTTTCATGTTCCAGGGGATTGGAGACCTTCCGGTGTCCTGGAGGGGGCCCTGCCTGCCTGCCGGCACGGCTGGAAGTGTCAAAGCAATGGGGGGAAATTGTAAAATTAAAGCTGCAGTAATGAATAAACGTGTTGAAAAATTAAGAAACCAAAGTATTAATGCGGTGAACCGCATTTCAGCGGAGCGTGGCTTGCTGGTAACGGAATTCTACAAAAGCGACCATTCGGCAGGGGTTTCCATACCTGTACGCCGGGCCCTTGCCCTGGAGTACATTCTGAAGCATAAGCATATTTGCATCAATGACGGAGAACTGATTACCGGGGAACGGGGTCCCGCTCCTAAAGCAACCCCAACCTATCCTGAGATCACATTACATTCCTTAAAGGACCTGGAAATACTGGATGCCCGGAATAAGGTGTTTTACAGGGTGGATGCGGCAACCAGGAAAGCTTATAAAGAGGTGATCATTCCATTCTGGACCGGTAAGACAAACAGGGATCTTATCATGAATGCCCTTCCGGGCGAATGGCATGAGGCATTTAAAGCCGGAGTATTTACAGAATTTCAGGAGCAGCGGGCCCCGGGGCATACCGTACTGGATGACAAGATATATAAAAAAGGAATGCTCGGATTTATTAATGATATAGATGAGGCCATTGAAACACTGGATTCTCTTGATGATGCGGGCGCCTGTGAGAAAAGAGAAGCGCTGAAAAGCATGAAAATTGCAGCCCGTGCTCTGATCATGTATGCAAAAAGAAATGCCGGTGAACTGCTGAAACTTGCGGGTAGGGAGAAGGATGCCGGCAGGAAGAGTGAACTCCTGCACATGGCCGGGGTATGCAAGCATGTACCTGCACATGCACCGCGGAATTTTCATGAAGCCCTGCAGTATTACTGGTTTGTTCATCTTGGGGTGGTAACTGAGCTCAATACCTGGGACTCTTTTAATCCCGGACGGCTAGATCAACACCTGTTTCCCTTTTACAAAAAAGGCATTGAGGAAGGCAGCCTTTCCCGGGAACAGGCCATTGAATTATTGCAATGTTTCTGGATCAAGTTTAACAACCACCCGGCCCCGCCAAAGATCGGGGTCACCGCACTTGAAAGCAACACCTATACGGATTTTTGCTTGATCAATGTAGGTGGTGTGACCGCCAATGGCTCTGATGCTTCAAATGAACTGAGCTTTATGATCCTTGACGTGGTTGAGGAGATGCGTCTGCTGCAGCCCTCGTCCATGGTTCAATTGAGTGAGAAAAGTCCGGACCGCCTTATACACCGGGCTGTAAAGATTGCCAAAACGGGATTTGGGCAACCTTCTGTCTTTAATACGGATGCCATTGTGCGGGAACTGGTCAGGCAGGGAAAGTCGCTTGAAGATGCACGGAACGGTGGAGCAAGTGGCTGCGTGGAAAGTGGAGCCTTTGGAAAGGAGGCTTGTTTTCTTACCGGATACTTTAATCTGGTGAAGATCCTGGAGTTGACTTTGAACAATGGTTATGATCCGGTAACCAATAAACAAACAGGCCACAAGACCGGCGATCCGGTACGGTTTAAATCATTTGATGACCTGCTGCAAGCATTCAATAAGCAACTTGTACATTTTATCAACATAAAGATCGCAGGGAATAACGTTATTGAAAAGATCTATGCCTCTAATTTGCCGGCGCCCTTTATGTCAGTATTGATTGATGATTGCATAAAGAACGGAAAAGATTACAATGCCGGAGGCGCCCGTTACAATACCAGTTATATTCAGGGCGTTGGACTGGGAAGCATAACCGATGCCTTTACCGCTTTGAAATACCATGTGTTTGATAAGAAAGCATATACCATGAAGGCCTTTTTGGAAGCCCTGAAGGCGGATTTTATAAATCATGAAAACCTGCAGCATGCCCTGGTCTATCAGACCCCGAAATACGGGAACGATGATGATTATGCAGATACTCAGGCCGTACGGGTATTTGAAATGTTCCATGATGCAGTGAATGGCAGGCCGACAGTCCGCGGGGGCAGCTTCAGAATAAACATGCTGCCTACTACCTCTCACGTGTATTTTGGCAGTGTGACAGGGGCACTCCCCGATGGCCGGAATGCCGGTCAACCCTTATCGGAAGGCATTTCTCCGGTCCAGGGAGCCGACCGGCAGGGACCAACCTCGGTAATCCGCTCTGCTGCCAGGATCGATCATATAAAAACCGGAGGAACCTTGCTTAACCAAAAGTTTTCACCCAGGTTCTTTACGGATGAGAAGAGCATTGCCAGGGTGGGCAACCTGGTCCGGGCCTATTTCAAAATGGACGGACACCACATACAGTTTAATGTGGTGGATAAAGAAACATTGAAAGATGCCAAAAAACATCCGGAGAAATACCAGGACCTTATTGTACGCGTCGCCGGATACAGTGATTATTTCAACGACCTCGGTGAAGACCTGCAGGATGAGATCATAGGCCGCACCGAGCATGAGGAACTTTAGGTGGATGATCCCTGAATTACGGGCCGTGAAAATGCCAGAGTAATGAATACAATCGATTTTGGAAAGCCGCTTAGCGCTTTCAAAGCGCTAAGCGGCTTATAAATATGCAAAATATAAAAGAATAATTTTCAATTCTATCCGGCATCTTACTGTTCCGGTCCGTATTTGAACCTGTGCCCTGCACCAACATCTCTCACGGACCGGTTTCCTGGTTGCCCAGGATACCCCGGGCGATGCCATGGGCTAATATATTACGCCCCGATTGATGCGGCCATCAATCAGACTCAGGTGCAATCTGTCGGGCTGTCTCAAAAGTCAGATTCCATATCATTCCTGCGAAAGCAGGAATCCATAAAAGCCTGATTTTCACATTACAAAGATTCCGTATCAAGTACGGAATGATGCCATTAGGTTGCTTTTGAGACAGCCCCATTAAGGGGGATTGATGAAAGCGGGCCCCATAATCATACAAGTCAGATAAACTTATGAGGTTATTGGAAAACCTCGTAGGTTTCATATTATAAGTTATAGGTTATCTGTAATAGCTATAGCACGTATTCCAAGCAATTAAACGATTCGATTATTTCTTCTTTTTCACCCTGGATTCAGCTTTTTGTTTATCAAGGTAAGACACGCCTGTTTCAATCCATGTCTTAGCCGGTTTGCCCAGAAGATAGTGATCAAAAAATTCATTGATCTTTCTGGTATAGTCCAGCATGTTCTCATCCTTACGGACTGAATGATTCTCACCGGCATATACCAGCATGATCATGGGTTTCTCCATCCGGCGCATGGTGATATAGAATTCGATGCCCTGGTGCCAGTCAACGGCTCCGTCTTCATCTCCAAAGGCTACCAGGATGGGTGTCTTAATATTCAGGGCCTGAAAAATGGGAGAATTGTTGATGTATTCCTCCATCAAATTCCAGTAGGGTTCCCTGAGCCGTCCCTGGCTGGTTTCAAAAATGGTCTGATCCGGGGTGCCTGAGTTCCAGTAAATGGAATTATACATGCTGATCATGTTGGTGAGTGGTGCCCCGGCAACGGCGGCTGAGAACAGACCGGTCTGGGTGATGATGAAGGACGTCTGGTAGGCGCCCCAGCTATGACCCATGATCCCAAGCTTTGATTCATCGATCATTCCGGTTTTCAGGACTTTTTGAACGGCTGGCACCACACAATCAACAGCAGACTCACCCGGATGATTCGTTTTATAAACGATATCAGGCTGAAACACAAAATAACCCTGCTGTACATAATTGGTAATGTTATAAAAACTTTTACGGGAAGGGTTGATATAGTTGTTCAGGCTGTTGGAACGGATCTCATAGATGTACACGAGCATGGGGTATTTCTTACCTGCTTCATAATTGGCCGGATAATGCAGCACGCCCTGTAATTCTTTTCCATCTGCATTTAAAAACGATATCAGTTCGGTCTTTCCCCAGGCAAATTTTTCCTGTTGTGGATTGGTAGATGTTATTTGAACCGGTTTTTTAAATTTTGCATCCACAACAAAAAGATCCGGTGAGTCTGTATAGGTGTTGCTGACGAATATGAATGTGCCGGCCGATTTAGCTTTAGCAAGTCTGCTGTTACTACTGGCATTATAATGCAGTTGTTCCAGTTTCCCTTTGATCGTCAGCCTGGCAAATCCGGAATATTTGGTTTTATCGCCAAACATTGAAAAATACAGGGGTTGAGCCGGATCGAGCCAGGGTTCTTCATGGTCGAGCTTCCGGATCCTGTAGATGATCTGGTTCTCACGTCCGGAGGTTATTTTTTCGGCCCCACTGCCATCCGGATTTACAGCCCAGACATCGTATTCATCGTAGAGGTAAACTTTTTCATCTCCTTTCAGCCATCCCCCGTTTCCGAATGGGGGTTTGATGTCCATTGGCAGGTCATACCGGACATTCCAGAAAGGAACATCTATAGTTTCAGTGAGATTTCTGTGCCGACTTGCTGCAATATCATACACGAACCAGTTATTGTCTTTGAAATAGAGAATGTATTTGCCGGCGGGAGAGGTATAAAAATCCGTCAGGTGGTTTTTTAAAACCGGTCTTTTATCACCTGTTTTTGTATCAACAATATAATGATCTGCAAAGCTAGCCCTGAATTGGGGCATGTATGGTTTCACATCATAGTAGTAATAATGTTTTTGGTCGCCGGTGAGTCTGCCACGATCAAGTTCATTGTGGGAGAGTCTGACAAACTTCTTTTCGTTGAAGTGCCAAACCGAAAGATGGGTGAAATTCTTATCGGTGTTGTGAGTGCGCTTCTGTCTTGGTTGAATGGGGTCGTCTTTCCAATGCCAGATATCCACCCCCGGAAGCTTTTCATCATCTGCTTCTTTTTTTGATTCTTTTTTGTCGTTTTCTTCATTGTCCTCCTGTTTCTTTTCCTTCTGTTCCTTTTTGGTCCAGTCATGGATCCCGAAAAATATGGATGACAGATCGTCAGACCAGCGTGGTGTAAAACTTTCTTTAATCCTCATGGAATCGGGAAAGTTCACAATTTTTACCGGGTCCACAATAATTTTGTCTGAAGGTTGATAGGCATCCCTGAAAGCATAGATCTTGTGTGAGGCTTCTTCATACAGTGTATCGTACCAGGTTTGCATGAATGCAAGGGCACGGCCCTTACGTTCCCAAACCAATTTTCTGAATGTTGAAGTATCACTTGCCAGGACATGAACTTTATAGGCGCCCAGATCGAAAAGTTCCACACCGTTTCCCAGTTTTTTCTCAGTTGCAATGATGTAGGCCAGGCGGTCTCCTTTTTTATTGAATCCCCATTCGGAAACATTCCCAATGTTCCGGGTGGTGCCGGTTTTCAGGTTCCTCAGGAGCAGATCGCTTCCGGGATTCTTACTTTTTTCGGGGGAATACATTTTCATCCCAAGATGGGTGGCGTCTTCTGAGAATCTGAAGGATTGTATGTCTTCAAACAGAACTTCTTCACCGGTTGTCAGGTTCAGAAGTTTCATTTTATATCTGACAGCTTCTTTCTTTTTCTTTTTCTTTTTGGTTTCTTTATCTGAATAGCCTATCCTGACAGCTGCCCATTTTGAGTCCTCAGAGAAAGCAAGGCCTGACCCAAATGGTAAGCTATAAAGTTTTTCTCCTCTGGCACTTTTAATATACATGGTATCGTTTCCCTCCACGGGCCGTATTGAATAGTTGATCCAACTGCCATCCGGAGAGATGCCATAAGCCCTGATGGATTGCCACTGATCATAGTCTTCTTTTTGAAGTGTGGGTTTTGTGTTTTGGGAATACACCCATACAGTGCATGAGAACAAGAAAGAAAGCAGGAAGGTTTTCAAGAAAAAATTTTTCATTTTGATGTGTATTAGATTTTAACAGGAGACACTTATCTCCAGGGTCATGAAAGCAATAAAAAATGATTTAAACAGGTCAAGTCTATTCGGGATAAATATACAACCAGGCATCTATCTCAACGGTATCACGGAATCTTTCCAGGAGGACCCATGCTTTGGAAAGATCATCCAGATCCATGGCAGAAACCAGATCAAAACCTTCAACTTCCGGATAGATCTTTGTTTCATACCCCATATTAGTATAATAAGCAGCATGGTCTGCCGCATATTCTGGGGTGATAAAACTACCTACAATGATATGAAACCTGAATTGGGTATTAAGGATCCTTTGTTCTTCTTCTGCCCGGGCAACAGAATCAGCCAGGATCTGTAGGCGGATTCGTTCAATTTCCGCTGTCTGTGCCTGTTTAATGGAATCCGCTACCCTGATACTGTCCACCCTGATCTGGTGCAATTCCTGAGTATCTTTTCCTTTTCCAAACCAGCCTTTTTCACGGATAAATTTACAGGAAGGCAGAATGAGCGACAGTGTTAAAAGAATTACAATCAGTTGTTTCATGTTCGTTTAGTTGTGTGAACTGAATTTGAAAGGGGTATACAAAATTAATAAAATATAGGCAGAAAGATTAGAAATGTCGAAATTAACACGGATAATTGAATTGTGTGGGTGCTCCTTTCGTTTTTTGGGAGGAGCCTGATTTCGGTTCAGCCGCTTAGCGCTTTAGAAGCGCTTAGCGGCGGAACTGGGCGGCGGAACAAAGCGGCAGGGCTTAACAGCCGGTATCGGGTAAGATTGTCATATTAATAATTCTCGTAACTTTGAATCTATTGACAATCTGGTGACGTATCAGGCATACTTAAGCACAACCAGGTCTTGATCATTGATGTTTTTTCCCTGAGAAAGCACAAAATATCTTGGATTTATCATGCGCAGCACATTTGATACGACACCAGGCATGGAACAGCTTTAATATGAAATGGAGTTTCAATGCATACATATGCCTTTTTATGCTGCTGTCTTTTCTGTCCGGAAAAACCAGTGCACAGGAAGGCATCCCGTTTATTAGCAATTACAACCTTCCGGCCGGATATAACAGTCAGAACCGGGCCATTGTTCAGGACGACCAGGGCACGATGCTGTTCGCGAACCGGCGAGGCATTCTGACTCATGATGGATCAGAATGGAAAAATCTGGATATTGATATCGTCCCTTATGCGCTGGCCATGGATACCGTCTCGGGCAGGATCTATGTTGGCAGTAAGAATTCATATGGATATATTGAAAAGGATGCTTATGGCATCTATGAATACCTGCAACTCTCTACAGAAGGTAAAAGCTATGGCACCATAACAAACATCTCATTTTCTGAACCCTGTGTATATTTTTACAGTCATGAAAACATTTCGATTTATGATCCGACCCGGATAAAGCCTGAAAAAAACATTCATACTTCCGGTACAGAATCATTTACGGGCTATTTTTTGCATGATTCGGATCTGTATGTCAACATCTCTGAGAAAGGACTTCATTTTCTGTCAGGGAATTACCTTAAGGCTTTCCCCGGCGGGTCCCTTTTTGACAATGTGGTGATCACCTTCTTTGAAAAAACAGATGCGTCGCATACCCTACTGGGAACTGACAACAGCTTTTTATACCTTTTTAACGGAAGGAATTTTGAAGATTTAGTTCTGAAGGATGAAGAGTATTTTTTTAATGCGGTGATCACCGGAGGAACCATTCTGGCTGATGATGGACTTGCCCTTGCAACCCGGACCGGGGGATGTGTGATTGTTGATCTGAAAACCGGTGAAACCAGGCATACAATTAATTACCAATCAGGTTTGCCTGATGATGAGATATACTGTATAACAACAGATATGGAAAATGGGATTTGGTTGACCCATGAGGCAGGAGCCACCTGTGTGGATCTTGTACTACCCATAAAAAACTTTAATGCTTTCAAAGGTCTTGATGGGAATCTGTCGGAAGCAATCACCTTTAATAACACGCTGTATATATCCACAAGCGAAGGGGTGTATTACCTTGAATCCAGAAAGAATTTCAAAGAAAAGGAGATCCTTGTACGGGCGCCTCCCAAAACATCTGTTCAGGTGCCGCATACCGTTCAACCGGAACAGGAAGAACCCATCATTGCTGCTTTTGAAGAGACCAGCGTCGCATCTGACACCACAAAAAGGAAAGGTGGATTCTCCCGGTTTTTATCACGTATATTTCAACCGGATAAATCTGAAAAATTACCGGAACATACAGATACGGCAGAACCACCTCCGGCACCGGAACCTGTTATTTCTGACCGGTTCGGAACTACCTCACAAAAACCTGAATTCATCAGGAAAAAGGTAGTCACCCTGGAATCCTTAACATACGAGTTCACAAAGATTAAAGGCTTGAATGCCAAGTGCCGGCAACTGATGGTTTGTAATAACCAGCTTTTTGTTGCCTCCAATACCGGCTTGTACAGAATCGTTGGGGATGAGAGTAGTTTTGTTATTTCCGATGCTTATATTCATGTCATATACCAGGAATCAAACCATCCG
>CAYOFK010000103.1:0-10939 GCA_964403185.1 uncultured Rikenellaceae bacterium
CCGGTTGCTTCCTCAAGAGATGCAGAAACCAGGAAAAAGAAAAGAAGAAGGATTAAAAAAGACGGACCTGAGGGTGGAAAAACAGAATCCGGAACGGCATTGAAAACAAAAGAAACAAAAAGGACCGGCCGTAAAAAACGGGTTCTGAAACCAGAAGTCAGCGATGAAGAAGTCCAGCAACAAATCAGGGAAACGTTGGCTCAGCTAAGTTCCAAAGGGAAATCCAGGGGCGCAAAATACAGAAGGGGAAAACGTGATCTGGCAAGCCAGCGGCAACAGGAAGAAATTGAAAAGACCGAACAGGAAAAGAATATCCTGAAAGTCACAGAGTTTGTTTCAGCACAGGAGCTTGCAAGTATGATGGAGGTTCCGGTTACCGATATTATCTCAACCTGTATGTCTCTTGGCTTATTGGTGTCCATTAACCAGAGACTGGATGCTGAGACCATGTCTATTGTTGCAGAAGAATTCGGTTTCCAGATTGAGTTTGTAAGTGTTGAACTTCAGGAATCCATTATCGAAATCACTGAAGACAAGGAAGAAGACCTGGAGCCCCGCCCCCCCATAGTTACTGTTATGGGGCATGTTGACCATGGGAAAACGAAACTTCTTGATTACATAAGAAATGCAAATGTGGTTGCCGGAGAAGCAGGCGGGATCACACAGCATATTGGTGCCTATGCAGTATCACTGAAAAATGGCAGGGAAATCACCTTCCTGGACACCCCGGGGCATGAGGCCTTTACTGCAATGCGGGCACGTGGCGCACAGGTTACTGACGTGGCCATTGTTGTTGTGGCTGCTGATGACGGTGTAAAACCCCAAACCGTGGAGGCCATTAACCACGCACAAGCTGCCAGTGTCCCTATTGTATTTGCAATAAATAAAATTGACAAACCCACTGCCAATTCCGAAAAAATAAAAGAAGAATTATCAAATATGAACATCCTGGTCGAAGACTGGGGAGGGAAATACCAATCGCAGGAAATCTCTGCAAAAAGTGGTATCAATATAGACGAACTGCTGGAGAAAGTACTCCTGGAAGCTGAACTGCTGGAATTAAAGGCCAATCCGAATAAAAAGGCCGCAGGAAGCGTGCTGGAATCATCCCTGGATAAAGGAAAAGGTTTTGTAACCACCCTGCTTGTTAAAGAAGGAACCCTGCATACCGGGGACATCACACTTGCAGGCAGATATTTTGGACATGCCAAGGCGCTGTTCAACGAACGGGATTCAAAGATCTCCTCCGCCGGACCTGGAAAGCCGGTAACACTTCTGGGATTAAACGGGGCCCCGCAACCTGGTGATAATTTCAATGTTTTGCCAAACGATCGTGAAGCCCGGGAGATTGCCAATAAACGCAATCAACTCCAGAGAGAACAGGAACTGATGACCAAAAAGCATATCACTCTTGACGAAATTGGCCGGCGTATTGCCATCGGAACATTCCAGAACCTGAATGTAATTATTAAAGGCGATGTGGATGGTTCCATCGAAGCCCTGTCAGACTCAATGCTGAAACTCTCCAATGAAGAAATACAGCTCAATATCATCCACAAGGCAGTCGGACAAATATCAGAATCAGACATTACCCTGGCAATGGCTTCAAATGCTGTGGTCATCGGATTTCAGGTCCGGCCCTCCCTCGTTGCCCGTAAACTGGCTGAAAAAGAGCAGGTCGATATCCGCATATACTCCATCATTTACGATGCCATTGAAGAAATGAAGGCCGCTATGGAAGGCATGCTCTCTCCCGAAGTTAAAGAGGAAATTGTATCCACACTTGAAATCCTGGAAATCTTTAAGATCACAAAGGCCGGCACAATTGCCGGCTGTATTGTGAAGGAAGGGAAAATAAACCGTAACAATAAAGTCCGGATTATACGGGAAGGTATCGTGGTATTTACCGGCGAACTGGGATCCTTGAAACGGTTTAAGGAAGACGTTAAGGAGGTCGTCAGCGGCCTTGAGTGCGGCCTGAATGTAACCAACTATAACGATATTAAGGTTGGCGACATCATTGAAGCTTTCCTTGAGACAGAGATCTCCAGAAGCCTGTAAAGTCAACCCCTGCCGGGTATTGCCCTTACGATTCTATTATCTTTTTGTAGGAATCAGGAGATTCCAGCGCATCAAGCTCTGAAGGATCCTGGATTTTTATCCTGATCAGCCAGCCGTCTCCATAAGCATCTTTGTTCACCAATTCCGGTGTGTCTTCAAGGGCTTCATTCACTTCCGTTACCTCCCCCGATACAGGCATGTACATATCAGAAACCGTTTTCACTGCCTCAATGGTTCCAAAAGCATCTCCCTTATTAAAGGTCTCACCCTGAGTCTCAATTTCAATATAGACAATATCACCCAACTCACCCTGAGCATAGTCTGTGATTCCAATGACGGCCGTATCTCCTTCCTGACGGATCCATTCATGGTCAGGTGTGTATTTTAAATTCCCGGGAATGTTCATGATTAAGGTTTTTCAGGTTAAATAACAGTCACTAAAAATATAAAGATTTCATTTACTGCAAAAAACAAATCCCATTCAATAATGAACAAAGAAATAAAATTTATAAACAAAAAATGCTGTTTTTTATCATCCGCTAAAAAGATGCTTTATTGCACCAGAGTGAATCTCAGACTGAAGCCAAAAGCAGTGTTATAAGTGGGAAATGTCCGTGCAACAAAAGGTTTATTAACAATGCGATCGAAAAAGAACCTGAGGTTGAAACGGTCACTTAAAACATAATCGGCTGTGAATTTTAAGGTTATGATCGTTTGTCCGGCCGTGGGTTCATTCGTTTCTTCAATGATCTTCCTCATGATGGTCTTGTTGTCTCTGATGGAAATATCCGCCCGGAGGTTCAGGTCGCTCTTGAATTCCCGCTGTGTTCCTCCCGTCCTGATAATGATCTGAACCTCATCAAACCTGTATCCACTGCCCACAACAAACTCACTGTTATTTACCTCTGTGAGCTGGTTGTTCGCCAGGCTTAATGATAAATTTCTGGCCTTCTTGTATTCAAATCTTGTAGTAACCCCATTCTTCCAGATCATATCCACGTTGATCAAGGGACTGAATTGTTCGTTCAGGGATACCGCAGCAATATCAAACTCTGGCAAATAGTTGAATTCCAGGTCTCTGATATCTTCCAGCAGTGAATAGTTCAGGTTGGTGCGGTATGCACCGATATCATAGGTTGAGCGGTATACATGTGTCAGGGTAATGGAACGGAACAGCCGTTTCATAAATTCAATCCTGTTTAATCCGTTAAATGTAATCCGCCAGTTGGGCAGGATGCTGGTGATTGAGGGCAGGGAGGTCAAACCGATTTTGGTCGGATCACGCTGGGCATAGGCAGCCAGAAATGCCGGGATCAGAACTTCCTGGGAAGTAAGCCCATACCCGTTCTTATACGGACCTTCTATGGGCAATCCCGTTTCCGGATCAATATCCGGGTCATAGGAAGGATCCTGCAGTTGTTTTTGCTGAGCAAGCCTGTATGAAATGACCTTTGTAAATTCTACAAACCTTTCAAAATTTGCCGACCTGTAATTGTCTGAAGCCGATATTTTTTCAAATGACGTTGACAGGGTCACATAGGACATGCTGAAATTTCCTGAATAGATCGGATTCCTTGTCGAATCCGGAAAAGTGCCATCCGGATTGGCTCTGAAATACGCACTGAAATTCCGTGAATACCTCCTGTTTGCAGTAAGATCGATCCTGAATCCGCGGATGGGTTCAATGGTACTGCGAAGGTTGAAATTTTCGTTATGCGTCATCATATACGCTGTATTCAAAACCGTATCTGCTGTCAGCCAGCGATTTCTCAGAGCCTGTTCAGGAAATTTTTTGTCCTGCCAGCCCAGTACGAACGGAATTCCCGGCGCCATGATCCCATCAACTTTCCTGATCCCGAAAAAATCTGTTTTTGGTAAGTATCCCGGTAAAATGGTTCCCTGATTCTGTGTATAGGAAACTGAGATATTTCTGATTCCCATAAGTACTCTGGCGGAAATTTCCTCCACATAAAGAAAGGGATTTGGCCTGCGTTCTTTCTGAGCCTCCACGATCAGGGTGAGGTTGCGGAGATCCTGATCAACGGTGTAGTTGATACGGCGTTCATTCACGATGTCAAAGCGGCCCTTTACTTCCACATTATTCTCATCAAACAGGTGCACTTTTATTTGTTCTGAGGTCCCCAGTTTATGGTAAATGGCTTTGGGCTCACCGGCTTTCAGGTTCAGTTTCTCCCGTTTATAAACCACCGTTTTATACCTTTTTTCAGTCTGTTTTCCCAGGGTTCCGCTTCGGCTTTTCTGATTCACCTTTCTGAAAAATCCAACCTTATTATACAGGGTAAGCATGTTCAGTGTCCCGTTCAGTTGTCCGGTATTTGAATTCTGTATCCGGTTTCCAAGATTGATGTTAATGGTGTCATGAAACTGGGGCCCGATATACCAGTCGTATGTTGTGTTGTACCGGGCTGTTAAATTCACCCAGTCGAGTAAGGGCAATTTATTAATCGGGACTGTATAAGAGGCCGTAATGGTATGGTAATAATGAGTATTTCTTCCGAAATTCCGGATGTTTGTCAATACAGAATCGCGCCAGGTCCCGTAATTTTCCTGATATCTCTCACGATCAACTCCTCCCTGTGGTTCATCAATCCGGGCAATGTTCCCTGCCGAAAAATCAATTTTCAGGCTGTTGGTCAGATCCCACTTAACATCGTAATACCTGTTCCAGAAGAAATCTTTTCTGAATGTGGGATTGATCTTGATATTAGGATTGTTAATATTCCTGGTTTTAACCTCGTTGTAATACCTGGTCATATCCGTACGTACGGACAGATAGCTTGGAAAAGGTGTGAAATTGATATCCTTGATCAACCTGAGGGCCTTGGCATTCAGAAATTTGACCTTACTGAATGGGGCTAAATTCTTCGGGCGTGCATTATAAACATAGGCCAATCCTCCGCGATAATTACGCTCCAGGTCAATTTCCGTGTTAATATTCCTGGATTTGGTTTCGTTATAAGCATAATTGAACGAGACATTGGCGATGTCATAAAAGTGTGGTTTCTTACCTCTCTTTCCAATATTGACATTGGTAAAATTCAGACTTTTCCGTTGTGTATAGTCCTGGGAATAGAACTTCAGGGAATCTTTTTCTTCTTTGGTATCCAGTTTATTTATAGCCCGTTTCAGGGGCACATCCGGATCCAGCGGGTTGTATTCGGGGCTGATGACACTTTCAGAGTATCCAACATACATTGGGATCCTGACCTGTGCTTTCTCAGGAAAGAACTTGCCCAACTCAAGGTTTGAAGACAGGTCGTATTGCATCACTTCTTCCTGGCGCCGTTCACTCACTTTTTTCTCAATGGATCCAAATCCCGGCTGAATACTCAACCCGGCCACATCTATCGATCCGAAATCAGCCAACCGGGCCTGCAGTCTGGCATTGGCAGCCCAGCCTTTTTCATCATCAAAGTCTGTAAGCCGGAGTTCGTTCACCCATATTTCACCGGATTTAGGCAATCCGTCATCCGTCACATCGTTGGCATAAGCTTTCGGATTTCTAACCCCAACCATCAGGGTTCTGACATCACTGAGGTTTGGGTTTCCTGAAATGCTGATCTTATGTTCTCCCGCAAATACCGAAAACACATCGGAAGGTTTGACTTCAGATCCGGCCTGTCTCATAACAGCATTTCTGGCTTCCTTCAGATCGAGAAAATTATCAAGTAAGATATCAAATTTGTTCTCCTCAGGCCATACAACCCGACGATCGGCATCGGAATGGTCATTGTAGCGTCCTGGTGGTGTGACCTTCAGAGGGATCTCATACTCATAATAGTTATCCCTGTAATCTGTTCCCAGCCTGATAAATGCCGTAAGTTCCCCATCCAGGAGAGATTCCTGGTCGAGGGCTTCCGCATGTACCTCCATATTTAAGCGCCGGTACTTCCTGAAATCCATGCTTGCATTTTTAAATGCAGCCCGCGCATCTCCGTCCTGTAATTTTCTGACAAATAAAACCATTGATTGTTCATTCAACTGCTGCAACTGTGGATTTGTTGGATCTATTTCCCGTGTAAAACCGGGTGGAAGGACGTAATTAACCGGTTGCTTGCTGGCATTTTCTTCAATATTCACGGAAGAGATTTCAAAAAAATCACCCTCAGGCTGGGGAACAGTGATGCGTTCACCACCCTGCAATAATGAAAAATCATACCGGCGCCATTCACTCCGCACCAATTCCAGTTGGGCAAACCTGAGAACCACCGGCTCTCTGAACCCCCTCATAAACATCCGCATAAACCTGATGGACTTAAAATCATTAATGGACCCTACAACATTGTTAAAATCAGAGAGGGGGATTTTAAACTGATACCAGGTTACCGACGATTGCTGTCCGTTGGCGAAGGTCACTGTTGAAGTGACCGCATCTGTAATGAAGTTCTGTCCAACTTCCAGTGTCTGGGGACGGAATGGGATTCTGTACTGATAATAACTCTCAGTCTCACTCAATGTATTGTCCCTGTTAATGTCCTCTACATCCGGAAGTGTGGATCCGGATGTAGGATAAGATTCAGGGGATTGTTCGGCTGTGGGTGAGTTGCGCTCAAGGCCGTTGTACATTTTATACCGTTCAAGAATGCTCAGCCCCACAGCATCATAGTTGCTGCTCCTGTAGTACTGGTAATTATCAGTTGCAGGATCCTGGCTCAGACGATCAAAAGCAGGGCCATCAACCACATTTCTAAGTGAATCCAGGTAATTGATAAAAAAGGTTTCCTCATCAGAATCCTTCAATCCATCCAGTCCGACATCCTGGTATAATCTTGATTCGATGTCGTTATCGAAGGCATTCACCAGTGACTGTTTCGTTGGTACACGCCCCCAGGTTGTGGTGTCCACATCAACGGCCACCGGGGAGGTGGGAAGCCCGTTTTCAAAACTTTTCCGGGAGTCGTTCAATATGTCCTCGGAAATATTTCCCAGGTTAAAAAAAAGTTCGCCACCCTGATGTGTGGGATCTTCAACAAAGGGGTCCATTACCCAGAATTTTATAAAGCGGATATTGGCAGATTCAAAATCATTGGTTTGTACTTCCCGCATAATGCCACCCCACCTGGACTCAGGATTACGTAACGTGCCATCCTGATTCAGGCCCGATGATACCGGGCTGGGTTCTGTATCGAAGTTATAAGGCCCTTTTTCATCAGGATAAAATGCCAGATTAAGAACTGCAATGTTGGTGGGAATGCCGCTGGGACTTTCTTTATTCGGCCATATTTCCTTTTCAAAGACCTCTCTGACAAAATGACTCGACTGCTGATCAGGATTGTTCTTTAAGTGATCCGGTGTGGACGCATTGTTCCTGAGAAACAATGGATCGATCACATACCAGGCCAGTTTTGCCCTGTTGTATCCTGAAACTTTGTTATTGTGAGTTAAGGCCTCCGGAAACATTGCAGGCTGACCGGCAGGAATGCTGGATACCACCCATGCATTGAAGGATTTCATATCAATAGACGTTTCACTGGCCTCAAAATCATCAATATATGAGGTTCCGGTTTTTCCAACAGCCTTGGAATGGCCGGGAATAAGTTGTGCAAACTCACCGGTAAACCGGATGTTAGATGGCGCTTTTGTCTGGATGAAAGGCAGCCAGTCAACCAGATTTGTTAAGAATTGGGACCCTGACTCATAAGACGTGTTCAAACCCCAGATGGTATTGGACATAGGTTCATCGCCAATATTAACCTTCTGGGTTAGAGGCCGCTCCGTTAAATTCATGATGGTGGCCCCCACATTGAAATTCTCACCGACCTGGTAATCAAGATGGGTTGCCAGTAATGTCTTTGTCTGAATGGCAAATAATTGATTGCTCTCCAGACTGACACGTATAGGAGTCTGAGATTCCAGCAACCCGGGATTGATGATCTTGACGCGGCCCAGATTGTAATCCACCGTATAATCAACGTTTTCCGTCAGCTGTATGCCTCCGGCTACAACCTTTACAGAACCCTGTGGTACATTTAACGCACCAAGGAATATATCGGAACTTGATGAAGATGAATAGGTTCCGGAAAGTCTGAACTTATTCTTTTCTGAAGACTGCCTGGCCCTGATCTGGGTCGAATCATACAATTCCTGAAACACATATTTATCGGCTATGGCATCATCACCTATTTGCTTCCGCAGATAACTGCCAAAGGGCTCCAGAACCGGAAAAATGATTCTCCCGTTCTTTGAATAAATGGTGGTGCCCTCCATAAAGTCAAACCGCCCATCCGGATTGGGCTCCAATTGTATATCCAGATTATCAAGATTGAGCACCTGAAGCAGTATCTCATTGGCAATATTCCCCTCCGTAATGTAATTCACCGCATTCCCGGTTTCATCATCCAGGTAAAGGACATGGAGCTGGAAATCATTCCGCTCAACCTGGAACGCCCCAATGTTGTAAATGTTTTTCATCATCAAACTCCAGGTGGGAAGCTCTGGTGTCAGATTGGTTCCTTTGAGCAATTTAAGAATCAGTGTTGATGGCGCACTGATCCCGTCAATAGTCAGTTCCCCAACCTTATAAACCTGTCCGTTAAGCGTGTATTCATATGCTACACTAAGAACTTCATCCGCATTCAGGGCTGCATTCAATGAGATGTATCCCAAATGCCTGTTCAGGGTGAATTCCCGTTCCGAGAGTTTTCTCGCGTTCTCAACCTTTTCATAGTCCCGTCCAATAGTAAAACCAGGTTCCAGGGGCGCCAGAGTGCTGGTGATGGTGTTGATGTTCCTGATCTCTGAATAAGTAGTGGTGAGGGACTGGTATTGGTTATTCAGGACATTCTCAGGAAGCACTCCACCTCCTGTTTGCTGAAACTCAGGTACCGTATTGTATATATTGGCCTGCGACTCGGCAAGGTCCATAAAAGCGGCAATATTTCGCGACTCCTTAAAATTGCTGGTCTTATTGGTAATCCACACTTCGATTCTTTCAATATTGATCCCTGAATTTATCACCGGCAGGTTTCTCAGCGCCCGGTCATAGGTGTCCTTAAAATACTGCGACAGGAAGAAGTGTTTGTTGGCTTCATACTCATCCACAGGCACCTCAAATTCCTCAATTTGTGCACCGCCTTTTACCTCAATGGTAGAGGTCTCCCCTTTTTGCTGTGAAAACACCGTTGATACTGCAAGTTTCCCAAACTGAAGATCTGTCCTGAGACCGAATAAACTTTGACTTCCCGAGATCAAATTCCCGGTTAGCGGGAAGGTAATATTTCCGGCTTCAATTTTCCTGATGATCTCGTCCTCTTTTCCGGCATATTCCAGTTTTGTCTGATTTTCAAAATCGAAGGTCGCCTCAGTATTATAGTTGACCCCAAGCTTTACTTTATCTCCGATTGTTCCCGAAACATTCATCTGTATCTTTTCCTGGAAATCGAAAGTGGTAACTCTGCGCAGACGTTCAGAAAGTGCCGGGTTGGCAATCCTTGATATGTTTACACCGAAAATAAGTTCCGCAGATCCCTGTGGGATAATATTGATGACATTGCTCCCAAAAACTTTATCAAATCCTTCTCCGCCTACCCTGATCTGTGGAATCAGTGACGACCTGAATTCCCCGATATTCCCACTCGATCTTTGCCGCCAGTACTCCCGCATTTTCTGATCAAACTCCCAGCGCCTGTATTCCTCCAACGACATGGTGACGGGCAGACGGTAATCCATGTCACTGATTTTTTCTGAGATCACATATTCATTGGTTTCCGGGTTATAGCGCACCGTCCTCTGAATATTTGAAGGATTCTTCAGGTACATGATGGACTGGAATTGAGGAAGGAAAGGATTCCCTGATGCATCCTGAAATGGATACCTCAGGTCGGGAGTAGTATCGGTTGAGGTAGAGTCCTGAGTTAAGAAAAATCCGGAAGCCGAGGGTAACATCCTGATAGTTTCAGACCGTGCCTGGTCTGAAAAACACACCAACCATAGCATTCCTATGGCTAATCTGAATAAATATTTAATTTTCCCAGACAAACTCGATCAGGCTAACTACCATCTATAATCGTTGGAGTGCCTCTCTGAGTAGTTCTTCAACAGACAATTCAGGATTTTTGGCAATGATGGCATCAACGATTTTTGCAACAGAGGATTTTGCAAATCCCAGGGTTGCTAAAGCAGATAACGCTTCTTCTTTGATCCTATTGCTTGAAAGATCAAAAAAATCAACCGATTCAGAGGTTTTACCTACCTTATCACGAAGATCAACGATAAGCCTTTCAGCAGTTTTAGCCCCTATTCCCTTTATTCCTTTCAATATGAGCACACTACCTGTTTGTATGGCCTGCTTTACCTCATCCGGGGATAATGCTGAAAGAATCATCCGGGCGGTATTCGATCCAATGCCTGAAACCGAGATTAAAAGCCGGAATATCTCCCTCTCAACGACAGAGGAAAATCCGAATAATAAATGGGCGTCCTCGCGGATCACCTGGTGAATATATATTTTAACCTCTCCCGACTCGGGAAGGTTTGAAAAAGTAAACAGTGATATATGGATGAGATAACCGGTATTTTCACTTTCAAGGATCAGGTAGGTTGGAGTTCTCTGTTGAAGCGTACCCTTAATATATTCAAACATAGACCAGGATTTAAATTCCTGACTAAAATAAGAAAAAAACAGACGGCCGGCATATTTAGCACTATTTGTATGGAAGATGTTGGTTGAACCACCTCCCCCCTGACGCTTCCGGTCAGGGCTTAAGCCTGATGATAAAAACGTAAGGGTCCTGACCGCAGGGAGGGAGACGCTAACCCGGACTAAAATTGGGGCTGTCTCAAAAGCAACCTAATAGCATCATCCCGTACTTGATACGGAATCTTTGTAATGTGAAAATCAGGCCCTTATGGATTCCTG
>CAYOFK010000104.1:0-10900 GCA_964403185.1 uncultured Rikenellaceae bacterium
CTGGAATAACTTTTAGAAGACACAAATCCCAGAAAGAGGTACTTCCCCCTGTAATCCCGGAGTGATATTTTTTTCCCCTCCTTGTTGATAAGCAGGAAATCCGGTGCAGGTTTTCCTGGATCGAGCCTGGTCATTTTCCAAAGCAGTTGTCCGGCAATTTCCTTAGCCGGCCCCGAACCGTCTGTGATCATCCCTTGAAGTAAATTGATCAGTCCCTCCCTCGGATAATAATTACTCACTGATTCTTCAGAAATTCCCTTCAGGATCACCATGTCCTTAAAAAATTCATTTTTAAATAAACCTGTTGCTTCCATACAACTTTTTAATCCCGGATAGGGATCATTTTGTTGCAACAACTGACTGAAATTTGAACACCCTTCCAGATTTTCAATATGGATTAACGACCTTGTATAAACCTGGTTAAATAAATCAATATAGGCCTGATTACTGAAATCGGGTTCTTCTGCCGGAAACATTTCATAAGCCAATTCTTTTGTAGCGCCGGAAAGCTTCATGTAATCCAGAAACCGGATCCTGTATCCAATATAATTTTGAAAGTACCTGTTCCTGACATGACCAAACAGGCTGTCTGCAAGTACTTTAAACCGATTTATATCTTCCAGTTTTATATTTACATATACCTGTTTTGCATAGATGTTAAAAAAAGGATTAAAAAATTGATCAAAATCCTGAATCAAAGAATTCAAATCTGCGGATTTGGCATTGTGGATTCCGGCATGGATCAGGCTTGGTGTATAATAAGGATTTAACAGGTCCTGAAAGGCAGGCTCAGATTTCGGGACCATTGCCAGTTCATAAGTATTCCCGGGCCCGGCATAAAAGTAAACCAGGGTTGCTCCGGTCAGAACATAAACTGTAGTTATTTCTTCCAGAAAAAAAGATATTTTAAAACCGCCGGCCGTATCTGTTTTGCAGGCTGCAAGTGTTTCTTTGAAGTTTGTAACGGGATTCCGGATTTTGTAGAATATCAGTGAGTCTCCGGCATAAGCGGAATCCGAACCGAAAACGATGGTTTGTTGTGCATGACCGGCCAGACCAATAAATAAAAATGAAATAAAAATGAAAACCCTGCCCTGGTTAACCATGCATTTTTTCAGCTTCATTGATGATTTTGTTTTTTAAGGCTTCGTCCCCCGGAAGGAATTTTTTTGCATCACCGCCATGTCTCAAAATGTCTTTAACAATGGTTGAGTTGATGTAGGTAAATTCAGGGCTGGTCAATAAAAATACAGACTCTATGTCCTGGTTCATGGCCCGGTTCACTTGTGCAATGGCCCTTTCGTATTCAAAATCAGAAGCTGTTCTCAATCCCCGCAGCAAATACCGGGCACCAATAGATCTACAGTAATCCACTGTCAGTCCCTGATACAGCTCAATCCTCACCCCTGGGGTATTTTGAAACACCTCTTCAATCCAGGCCTGTCTTTTTTCAACCGGAAAAAATTCTTTTTTTGTAGTATTCCGGCCCACGGCAATAACAATCTCATCGAACAATGCCATTGCACGGCGCACAATGGATTCGTGACCAATAGTAAAAGGGTCGAAAGACCCGGGAAAGACAGCTGCTTTTTTCATGATGGGTTTCGATTGATTAACTATAGCTATACAAACTTAACAATTGTCTCCGAATTTAATCACTACATTTCTATTACCAACCGGAATAGTAAGATGCCGGTTAGAATTGAAATATATTCTTTTATATTTTACACATTTTCAATTAATTGCAAACTCATTAGTTTGATTTGGGGGATCGGATGCCAAATTGTTACATTGCTAAAAAGACTGTTGACTATTTCGATTCCGGAACGTTAATGGACCGTGGATTTTTCACTTTCTGGTTAAGCAACACCAGGTCAAGGACTTTCATCACTTCTTCAACAAAGTGAAATTTCAGTCCCTTCAGGTAAATGTCTTTTATTTCCTCAATGTCCTTGCGGTTTTCTTCCGCCAGAATTATTTCTTTAATATTCGCACGTTTGGCAGCCAGGATTTTCTCTTTGATGCCACCCACTGCCAGGACTTTGCCTCTCAGGGTAATTTCGCCGGTCAGGGCCACATGCTTTCTGATCTTCCGCTGCGTAAAAGCTGAAGCAATGGATGTAATCATGGCTATACCGGCAGAGGGTCCGTCTTTGGGAATGGCCCCTTCCGGCACATGGATATGGATGTTCCAGAAGTCAAAAATATCAGGGGGCAGATTCAATTCCTGGGTTTTTCCTTTCAGGTATTCATGTGCGATCACTGCAGATTCTTTCATAACCTCTCCAAGGTTCCCGGTCAATGTCAGCCGGCCTTTTCCGTGGCTAAGGCTGGTTTCCACAAACAGGATCTGCCCACCGACAGGAGTCCATGCCAGTCCGGTAACCACCCCGGCGTATTCATTTCCGCCATAAAGGTCTTTCAGGTATTTGGGTGCGCCCAGATACTCACGGATATCTTCAACAGTCAGATTTTGATCGACTTTTTTCTCAAAAACAATCTTTTTAGCAACTGACCTGATTACTTTGGCAATGTGCTTATCTAATTCCCGCACACCGGATTCACGGGTATGGTCTTCAATCATCCTTTCAATGATCTTTTTCGGGAATTTGAGCTGACCCTTTTTCAGTCCGTGTCCTTCAAGTTGTTTGGGGATCAGATGTTTTTTTGCAATTTCAATTTTCTCCTCAACCAGGTACCCGCTGATCTCAATAATTTCCATCCGGTCACGTAAAGCAGGGCTGATTGTATTCACGGTATTTGCAGTGGCAACAAACAATACTCTGGACAGGTCGTATTCAACCTCGATAAAGTTGTCATAAAAAGTACTGTTCTGCTCAGGATCAAGAACTTCAAGAAGTGCTGATGAAGGATCTCCACGAAAATCACTGCCCACTTTGTCAATCTCATCAAGAATAAACACAGGGTTGGAAAATTTGGCTTTTTTGATATTCTGAATGATCCTGCCGGGCATAGCACCGATGTAGGTCTTGCGGTGGCCTCTGATCTCTGCCTCATCGCGCATGCCACCCAGCGACATACGTATGAATGACCGTCCCAGGGCTTTGGCCACCGATTTCCCCAGGGATGTTTTTCCAACTCCCGGAGGTCCATACAAACAAAGAATAGGGGATTTCATATCTCCCTTCAATTTCAGGACAGCCAGATGTTCCAGGATGCGGTCTTTAACCTTTTCCAGTCCATAATGGTCTTTATCCAGTATTTTTTGCGCCCTGTGCAGATCAAAATTGTCCTCTGAATATTCATCCCAGGGCAAATCCAGGAGAACCTGCAGATAGTTCATTTGAACTGAGTACTCAGCCACGGCGGGATTCATTCTTTGAAGCTTCTCAACTTCTTTATGGAATACTTTTGCAATGGACTCATTCCATTTTTTCTCTTTTGCCCTGGTTTTTAATTCCCCGATTTCCTGCTCTGCCGGATTGCCTCCCAACTCATCCTGTATGGTCTTCATTTGCTGATGCAACATATATTCCCGTTGTTGATGGTCGAGTTCCAGTTTTACCTTGGTCTGAATATCGTTCTTAAGTTCCAGCATCTGGACTTCTTTGGTCAGGTTTTCAAGCAAGCGGATGCTCCTGTCTTTAAGGTTGGATATTTCAAGCAGGGCCTGTTTATTTACCAGTTCTACATTTGAATTGGCACATATAAAATTGATCAGGAATTCGGGACTTTCAATATTCTTAACGGCAAAGGAGGCTTCCTGGGGTATATGAGAGGATAGTTTAATGATCTTTAATGAAATATCCTTGAGCGAGTGGATCAGGGCTGTAAATTCCTGATCTTTATTTTCCGGTTTGGTTTCATCGAGAAGGTTCACTTTGGCTTTAAAGTACGGATCTTCAGTAACAAATTCCTTTATTTCAAATCTTCTTTTTCCTTGAATGATCACGGATGTACTGCCGTCCGGCATTTCAAGGATCTTCAATATTTGAGCCACCGTGCCGAGAGTGTAGAGGTCTTTAATGGCAGGGTCATCAACATCGGGATCTTTTTGTGAGAGCGCCCCCAGGGTTTTATCTCCGGCATACACTTCTTTCACAAGGGCCAATGATTTGTTCCGGCCAACAGTAATGGGTATCACCACTCCCGGAAATAACACTGCATTCTTCAGGGGTAATATCGGTAAATCATCAGGTACATCCACTTTTTTAACTTCTTCTTCATCATCCTCAGAGATCAAAGGAATGAATTCACTATCTTCCTCTATGGCCTGTGCCAGCATAAGATTATCGAAGAATACGTTTATTTTGCCGTTCATGAGTTCCTCTCAAATGGGTTCAAATATATTCATAATGTTCCTATAATGCGCCAATGTGTCAGGACAGTCATGATTCTCACCGGTTTAATATACTAGCAATCAATATGCCAAGTTAACCTGCATTAAATGAAAGTATCCTGACCGGTGAGGTCATTTACAGGATCCGAAAAACAAAAAAGCCCCGTACAGGGGCTGTAATTACTGGTTCAGCGGGTGCATTATTTTTTTTTACTCTCCACATGTTTCTTGTACCGGTTCATGTATTTATCAACCCGGCCGGCAGTATCAACCAATTTCATTTTGCCCGTATAAAATGGGTGTGATGTACTTGATATCTCAAGCTTTATAAGGGGATAATCCTTGCCATCTTCCATTTTAATGGTTTCTTTTGTAGATGTAGTGGAACGGGTCATAAAGGTATGTCCGTTGGACATGTCTTTAAAAACCACAGTTCTGTAATTATCCGGATGAATGCCTTTCTTCATTACTTTACACTTTACAATTCCTGATTACGGCCTGCAAAGATAATGATACTTGTTAAAAATGCAAAACAGGTCATTTGTTTTGTTCCTTTTCATGTTGCATGGCTTGAGTCTCATCTTTATAGCGGATAAATTCAGCGTCCCGGTTAAACAGATACCTGTAAGTGATATGTGTTTTTGCCTTATGGGCGCCAAGGGCTTCATAAATGGATTGCATTCTGGGATTAAAATCGCCCACCCACGACAACTCAAGTTCCTTATAGTAAGGTTTTTTCTTAAATACCTCATACAGATGCTTAAATATAACCGACTCAAGTCCCGTATTCTGAAAGCGGGGATCTGTACCTGCAATCACTGCCCGCACCCTGGTCATGGTCTTAATTTTTTTATGATACATCATTCTTAATTTATTCCACAGTGTCAGTTTCCCGTTCATATGTTTTAATATCTGGTTCAGATCGGGATACAGTAAATAGAACGAGACGGGTTTCCCGTCAAAATATACAAACCAGATCAATTCCTCATCAAGAATAAACTTTGCATCTGCGAAGGCTGTCATAACCTTCCCTGGGTCCATGGGTGTGAAGTCACCTTTAAAGGCCGACCATGCGACGTTATAAACGGTTACCAGGTCTTGTACATATTTATCGATATTGTTAAACCTCACATGCTCAAATGTATATCCGGGTTTTCTGCCAACCCAATCTGCGATCCTCATAAACCGGGAAGGAAATTCGGTGACAGAAGTGACATCTTTGTGATAACTGTATTGTTCATAATAGTTTTTAAAACCATAGGCTTCAAAAAAAGCCTTATAATAGGGTTTATGATAGGGCATGCCATAGGCCTGATGCGTAAAACCTTCTACCAGCAGTCCCCAGTTGCTGTTGTTCTCTCCAAAATTTATTGGTGCATCTGCTGCTTCCATGCCTTTTGTTTTCAGCCAGTCCACCCCGGCATCAAACAACATAAAAGCCGCCTGCTGATCTTCAATGATCTCAAAAAAACCCAAACCTCCAGTGGGTTGCCGGTTTGCAGCAGCCTTTTTCCGGTTATAAAATGCGGCTATTCTTCCAATCAGGATTCCGTTTTCTGATTTGAGTATCCAACGGATGGCATCGCCACCGTCAAAGAGAACGTTGGAACCGGGATTGAATATTCCCTCAATCTCTTTGTCAAGAGGGCAAACCCAAGCCTCCCGCCTGGTGTATAATATCTTTGGAACCTTCAGAAATTCTTTTCTGGTACGGGAGTTTGTAACTTCGCAGATATTCATGTCTTAAAAATTATACCATTCCTCAACTTCATGAAGACGGTTGTCCCCGTTATTTTTATGATAATATTCGTTTGTTTTTTTATCATAAACATAATCCTTGCTCCAGGCCTCACTGTTATGCAGAATTTCATTTAAGGCATTTACAAAGTAATGAATCTCCGATTTCCTGTTTACCGGATGTAAACTCCACCGCACCCATCCCGGTTTTTCTGAGAGATCGCCGCTTTCAATCATTTTTACAATGGCGTCAGATTTCTCTTTGCTGACATTAAGAAGGAAATGTCCATAGGTGCCAGCACAAACACATCCACCGCGTGTCTGTATTCCGAATTTGTCGCTTAACAATTTAACTATCAGGTTGTAATGAATGGTTTCATGATAGAAAGAAACAACTCCAATCCGGTCCGTTACATTCTCCGCAAGGATATGGATGCCCCTGATCTTCTGAAGTTCAGTCATGGCCAGGAGGGTCAGCTTGTCTTCCTGTTGTTTCATTTTATCGGGGCCCATTTTTTCTTTCAGCTTCACTACCAGAGCAGCTCTGATTGCTTGCAGGAAACCCGGTGTCCCACCGTCCTCCCTGAGTTCAATATCATCTACGTATTTATATTCCCCCCATCTGTTGGTCCAGGCAACAGTCCCCCCGCCCGGATTGTCAGGAACAGGTGATTCATAGAGGGATGAATCAAATATTATAACTCCTGACGATCCGGGGCCACCCAGAAATTTGTGAGGCGAGAAATATATGGCATCCAGCCGTTCCATTGGATCCTCCGGGTGCATATTCATTTCAAGATACGGTGCCGAAGCTGCAAAATCCACAAAACACAGGCCGCCGTGTTCATGCATGATACGGGCCAGTTTATGGTAGGGTGTTTTCACCCCGGTAACATTGGAACAAGCTGTAAAGGCCCCGATTTTCAATTTGCGCTGTGTGTATTTTTTTAACTGTTTCCGCAACTCATCCGGATTCACAAGCATATCGGAACCTGGCTGCAGAACCACTACATCAGCAATGGTTTCATACCACGAAGTATGATTGGAATGATGCTCCATATGTGTTACAAATACCACCGGCCGGTCCTCGCATTCGTGACAACCCTTTTCAGACAATCCGGAACCTTTTTTCAGTCCCAGGATCCGTTGAAATTTGTTCACCACTCCGGTCATTCCAAAACCTCCAAAAATGAGCACATCATCCGGTCCGGCGTTCACATGTTTTTTAATGATCTTACGGGACAGTTGATAGGCATAGGTCATGCGTGTGCCTGTTTCACTGGTTTCGGTATGGGTATTGGCCACATAAGGACCAAAATCTTCTGCAATCTTTTTCTCAATTGGGCCATACAGTCGTCCACTGGCAATCCAATCGTTATAGCGGATCTTTTTATCTCCGTCAGGTGTATGATAGTAAAAATCCTCTCCAATTATGTGCTTTCGAAATGTGTCGAAGTGTTTTTCCAGTGCATCCATAACGATTACTTAATCTCAACCGGCAATTTCTGATAATAAGAACAAAATTTCAAAAACAAAAAAACCTATGCAAAGATAATTCACTTTTCCGAATTACTCCCCAACAGGGCGAACAACCGGAAGAACCCGGTTAGTATATATCAAGGACCCTGCGGTCGATCAGTACAAACTCCAGGATGATGAGTGCCGTATATACCAGGTAGGTTTTTACAGGAATGTAACTGCGGGGCCTGATCTTTAGCCTGAAATAATTGTACCCTATGAGATAGGCTTTTTCAAGAATGTACACAATGGCGGTGGCAAGAGCCACTCCAACCGTTCCGTATTTCCCTATAAGTATGATACTCAGAATGACGTTCAGAACGATTTCCATAAATGAGGCAAACATGATAACCTTTGTTTTCTTCAAGCCTATCAGTATGGTCTGGGGAAAGACCAGCCTTGGAATGATCAGCAGAATATACATCATAAAAACGTCGGCGCTTCTGATAAAATCCTGATTGAACATCACCGGATAAAGCCACCTTGAAAATAACATGACGAACATGGAGAGAGGAAACAAAAAATGGATGAGCCTGCGTGATTGATGCCGGATGGCATCCATGGAATTCTTCAGGTTGCCTTTTTTACCGATCTCAGATATCATGGCATTGGACAGACCTGTAGCAAGGATCAGTACAAGAGGCAATTCCTTGGCTCCATACCGGAAGATAGCAAAGCGGTCGGCATCAAAGGTGCTGGTTACAATGAGCCCGTCAATGTACTGTGCCGAACCACTTAATAGGGCGCTTACGATCAACGGAGTGCCCAATGCCAAATGTTCTTTTATATAAACCCGGGAGAACCTGAATTCGGCATATTTCATGATCAGGATCAGAAGCCAGATAAACCTCACAACCGAGATGGCCACCATGCCATACAGAGACCATATAATATCATATCCCGATAATATGGGAAAGACAACCATAAAAAGCTGGATTCCGTGAGTAAGGAGTCCATAGCCCAGGATCCAGGTGGATTGGTTACGGGCCAGGTAAATGTATTCAATCAGCACCGAAGGATTGCTCAGGAAAATAAAGACCAGGAGGAGGTTGATGTATGGCACGTTTCCTTTAATGTCAAAGACCCCAAAATAGTTCCGCAAACTGAGTCCGATAATGAATACAAGCAAGCTGAACCCGGTCAGGACCAGAAAGGTATTGAAAATTTCAGGAGAGCGTTCCCTTTTCTCCGCACTGGTATTTGTAAAGGTCTTATTGTTATGGACCAGCGACAGGAATGATTGTATGACACCGGTGACCCAGAAGAAGCTAACGAACCCGGCAATAAACATAAATACTTCGAAAAGTCCAATCTCACCTTGTGTCAGGTGACTTTTCGTAAAAAGTATACTGATAATCAGGAAGGTAGAAAATCTGATCAGCTGATACAACTGCAGACTCCCAACATTTGAAAATACCTTCTTAAGATCCAACAGGTGTTTTTTTACAGGGTTGTTGTAATCGTTCAAAGCAATTAACGTACCAAATATAAAAATTCTTATTATCCGGTGATAAAATCATATATTTTCTTTTTGTGGAAAAATAAAAATAGTTGCATCTTTGCAGTCCTGAATGGTGGGTGTAGCTCAGTTGGTCCCGATTTACCACAAATCTTCGATTTGTCCGGTAAATCGAGGATCCTCGAAAAATTACGAAAATCTAAGATTTTCTATTTTTCGGGATTAGAGCGCTGGATTGTGGAGAGTCTGTATGTTTTGGGATATAGAAAATATGGTGGGTGTAGCTCAGTTGGTTAGAGCGCTGGATTGTGGTTCCAGAGGTCGCCGGTTCAATTCCGGTCATCCACCCAAATTTTTTTCATAAGCCATAGATTAATGACATTCAGTCGCCATAATCTGTCGGGAAGGCCTCCACTTTTACTGCTCCACACACACATTTAGCGCACCTGGCACAACCCTGAAAACCAGTTTCTCGGGCAGGAAAACAGGTTCTCCGTCATAATGAGCCCAACCCGGAGTTTTTCGTTTTATTCCAGCCTCCTTTATCCGCACCATCTCATAGTTGTTGGAGATATTTATGATCCTTGTAAGCACCTGGAAACCCAGCAAGGGGCCAAAGATCTGTGGAAATTCCGATATCAGACACATGTCCAGCAACCCATCATTTATCTCCGCATCGGGAGAAATATACGCATTGGCGCCCCATTGGGCAGCGTTGGCAAACGTAACCAGAAAAGATGTGATCTTTATCGTCTGTTTTTCAAATTGGATTTCATATTCCTGTGGCCTGAACTTCCAATATTCCTGCAGAAGAACCTCCAGGTAAACCTGAGTCCCCCGGTTTTTCTTCCTGGAAAATTCATGGGCCACTTTGGCATCAAAACCTACACCGGCAGTGCAGAAGAACGGAATATCGTTCATAAAACCACAATCAATCTTTTTTATTCCAGAATCTCCCAGGAGTTTTATGGCTTTGTTTATATTCAACGGGATGCCAAGGTGCCGGGCCAGTCCGTTACCCGATCCTAAAGGAATGATCCCCATGATGGCACCGGATTGCATCAATTGGGAGCCCACCGTGTTTACAGTGCCATCTCCGCCCACTGCAACAAACATCTCAATGCCCTCATTCAGTCTTTTATCGATAAATAATTTTGTGTCATCCTGATTTTCAGTGTCGTGAATGATAACGGAAGAATAAAAGGACTGCAATCCCTTTTCAATTTGCTTCCGGTACCGGAGGGCACTTTTTTTTCCCGCACCGGGATTGAACACCACTGCTATCTGCTTTTTGTTAATCACTTCCGGTAATAGATAATGTCACCAGGAATCTTATTCAGCTTATCAGGCGACCATCAAAATTAATATATTAATCCCCCTGAGCCAAATGCTCATACACTATAAATACACTACATTCGTTTATACATTACGGTTTACAGTTTGTTACTGACCAGCCGAATATATGAAAAGAAACTGTAGTTGTCTGATCATCTTTTTCCTCAATATCTGTATGGCATTGGGACAGGTAGGAGGAAGTCACACCTATGACTTCCTGAATTTGACCAATTCAGGAAGTGTGGCTGCACTGGGGGGGATCGTTGTATCAACAAATGATTATGACCTGAATATGACCTACCATAATCCCGCCCTTCTGGACGGGACCATGGACAAGAATCTTGTCATGAATTATGTGAATTATTTTTCCGATATCAATTTCGGTTATTTCAACTATGCACGCAAGTTTGGTATTCCGGGAACCTTTGCCGCAGGCATCCACTACATCAATTACGGGCGTTTTATTGCAACAGATCCAACCGGCGCCATAAATGGAAATTTTTCAGCTTCAGAGTATGCCATAAATATCATGTATTCAAGACCCGTTTTTG
>CAYOFK010000105.1:0-10898 GCA_964403185.1 uncultured Rikenellaceae bacterium
ACATTATAGGATCCTGTAGTATTGCTGTTTCCCGAGCTGGATCCCATAAAAACATTATAATTCCCATTGACATTGAACTCCCCGGCATTGGTTCCGATGATCACATTATCCACTCCTATGGTGTTGGCTGTACCCGAGCTTTCCCCAAGAAATACGTTGCCCGTCCCAATAGTATTACTATATCCGGAACTCGCCCCTAAAAACACATTAAAGGCTCCGGTTTCATTACTCATTCCGGCATCCACCCCGATAAATACATTATCGCTGCCGGTGGTATTGGTGGCGCCGGCAAGGTCCCCCACAAACACGTTATAGGAACCTCCGGTATTGGAATAACCTGCTCCGTCTCCCAACAGGATATTTCCCTCCCCAATGGTATTTGAATAGCCCGAATTATTGCCAACAAATATATTCCAGTTCCCGGTGGAGTTGGTATAACCGGTTTCATTTCCGATAAAAACATTGCTGCTTCCGGAGGTTGTTTCAAAGCCTGCATGGTAGCCGATAAACGAGTTATACAAACCGGTTGTTATGGAGTATCCGGCTTTGTGTCCGATAAAATAGTTATCGGGGGTCAGATACAGGAAGTTATCTGTCGTACCTTTGACTGCATCAATGCCCCCAATAGCAAATCCGCCCTTACTTCTCTTAACATTGGCCGTATCGACATAGATCCTCACACTGTCCGGGGTTACTCTCATAAACTCATAGGGATGGATGCCTTTGACTGCATCAAAGCCTCCGATGGCGAATCCGCCTTTGCTGCCCTTACCCACTCCCGGGGGATCGTAAACATTAATACGTACCCCTTCGTTGTAAACGGCAAGCACCGTGTTCCCATCCTTATTTTTGACTTCAAACAGGGCAGAATCGGGATGGTTTCCAAATTCCTCCTTAATATTCAATTTTTTCAGGGAACCCACTGTTTTGGCAGTCATAGCAAAGGGAACGGCCAGGAGTTGAGAGGTTCCCATATCCAGCCAGGCAGCACCTGGTTTGGCTTCCACCTTTAAATAAAATGTGTTGCTTCCCCAGTCGATATCTGTGAAAGCGGCAGCGGAGCCCGCGGTTTTGGTTCCGGATCCAACCTGCAGGTCAAACATTCCCATGGAATTGGTGGTAATGGCATGGGTTTCCTGCCATATCAATATTCCGGTCTGGCTGCCCCGATGAATGCTGAGGCGCATGTCCATACTTTGATCGGCCAGCAGGGCTCCGGCATCGGTCCGTGCCACAGCCTGGTAGTTGAATCCTTGTTGTGCAAAGACCAATGAAAGAGACAATAGGAAAATTGCAACAGTAAAAAGGGCTTTTGTTTTCATGATATTATTTTTTAGGATTGAATCTGTGTAAACCTATATTCGAAAGTAAGTTACTAAAATACAATAACAAGTTAAAATGTTGCAAGCATGGATCGGGTTGAAGAGTTGAAGGGTTTATGATCTGGCAGATTCTGAAACAAGTTCAGAATGACCCGGCCGATGTTACAGATTTCAGGTTCATAGTTCTTACTATTCCTCAATAACTCAACAGTTAAACGACAAAACTTCAATATGTTGAGTTGTACAGGATTTGGATTGTATTTATATTAATCTGTCGAATTTTTATTGAATAAAAATCGAATGACCGGGAAGCCAGCGACCAAATGACTATTAACCAACCACCCCGTCTTCTTTTCTTTGTCAGGGAGCCAGTTTGTTGTCACCGGGCGACTTGCAGTCACCCGGTGAGTTATTCGAATTACTGATCCTGTTTTTTTAGCCGTTCCACTTCCTTTTTAAGGGCATCGATCTGTTTTTGTTGTTCTTTAATGGCTTCGATAAGAATGGGACCAAGTTTTGTATAATCAATAGACTTAAACCCCTCCTGATCCGTTAAAACAATCTCAGGAACAATCTTTTCAACATCCTGGGCAACCAGGCCTATCTGTGTCCCTTCCGGAAAATTAAATGCGGATCCTTCTTCTTCCGGGGCCCGTGATTTTGATTGATATTTCTCCATTTCTGCTTCCGATTTCCAGTTAAATGTCACCCCTTGCAGGGATAGAACCTTTTGCAGCGACCCATCAAGACCATTAATGTTCTTTTTAAACCGTTTATCAGAGGTGTTGCTGAAAGATCCGGTATAATAGAAATTCCCGGAAACATATAAGGCTGCTCCGGTTTGCCCTGAATTAGTATATACCCGCAATGTATTGTATGTTCCTCCTCTTACAACCAGGCCATATGACGCATAGGCAGGATAACCCCCGGCGCCGACATTACCGTTAAGACGTATTTGATCTGCTGAAAAGTTTCCCCAGATAAGAGGTGTGGCAGAATTGGTATTTTCTATATAGAGACGGTCTGATCCTGTTTCAGCGGATCCGGCATAATTCCCGATAAAGACGTTTCTACTACCGGTTCCACTGGCATTTCCTGCGTAGGTTCCAACATAGGTGTTATAGGATCCTGTAATCGGGTTTGCGGAAGAGAATCCCTGTGCTCCAACCAGGACGTTATCAGTTCCGGCACCCAAATTCCGGCCCGTATACCAACCCAATATTGAATTTCTGGATCCCGTACCCGCCACGGTTCCACTGCCGGCTGATTTTCCAACAATTACATTATCCGCCCCGGTGGTATAGGATTCACCCGCATTGGATCCTATGAATACATTGGTTCGTCCGGTGCTGTTTACCCCAGCCAAATATCCGATATAGGTTCCTGCCTGCCAGTCACCCAGGGAGTATCCGGCCTGATAGCCTATCGAAGTTGAATAACTGGAAACACCGCTATTATAGCCTGCCTGGTATCCAAGGAAGGTATTATAATTCCCTGTGGAATTGCCCCTGCCAGCCTGATAGCCCATAAAGGCATTATAGTTTCCTCCGGTATTCGAACGGCCTGCCTCTCTTCCAATAAATACATTATCCTGACCGGTAGTATTCAATAATCCGGCTGAGTTACCAATAATGATATTATCAGTACCACTGGATATTGAATATCCGGCACTGACACCAACAAAGATATTATTGCTGCCTGTGGCTAATGTCCCGGCAGTACCATAACCTGCCCTGTAACCAAGATAAGTGTTATACTGTCCCGCCCGGTTAGATCTTCCGGTCTGGTAGCCTAAATACGTATTAAAGGATGGATCCGTAGCTAAATAGCCACTATAATACCCACTTTGATAACCGATAAGTGTATTATAGTCTCCATCCTGGTTATAGTAGCCGGTGTTATTGCCTAAAAATATATTGGAAAATCCGACGGTATTGTTATATCCGCTATAAATACCCTGGAATAGATTATTACTGCCTGTTGTATTTCTATTACCACTCCGGTATCCGATAAAGACGTTATAGGGTCCGGAGGTATTATTAACACCTGCTTCATCGCCGACAAACACATTATATGAGGCGGATGTGTTTGAATATCCGGTGGTATTTCCGACAAAAACGTTTTTGCTCCCGGTGGTATTCCCTCTACCGGACTGATATCCTACCATTACATTATTGTAACCGGACCGGTTATTATAACCTGCCTGGAACCCCAGCAAGGTATTATAGGCTCCCTGGTCACCTGTGACCCCACCAAGTGTGTTATAGAAGCCACTCTGGTAGCCCAGGAAAACATTATAATTCGCAGATGTATTGTAATACCCACTGTTGTCCCCGATAAAGATATTATACGAACCATTTTGGTTCATGCGGCCAGACAGGTAACCAATCATCACATTCCGGGCTCCGGTTGTATTCCCATACCCACTGTAATTGCCCATAAAGATGTTGTTGCCTCCGGTGGTGTTAGAATAGCCGGAGTAATATCCCATAAACACATTATACGCTCCCGAAGTGTTGAAATACCCGCTCCTGTAACCAAAAAAACTGTTATAATTGGCCTGGTTATTATAGCCGGCCAGGTAACCGACTATGGAATTATAGCGTCCATTCGTACTTTGGTGTCCTGAATTGTTTCCAATATATACATTTCCAAGCCCTGTTGTGGTACTAAAACCGCTCTCATTGCCAATGAATATATTTTCACTGGCGCCCAGATTGGAAGTACCTGCCCGGTATCCCATAAAGACATTATTGCTACCGGTGGTATTGGACATTCCGGCCTCAAAGCCAAAAAACTGGTTGTAAAGTCCCGTGGTATTATTAATACCGCTTCTATGGCCGATAAAATAATTATCCTTGTTCAGATACATCAGGTCCACCGTCGGGCCCTTAACAGCGTCAAAGCCACCGATGGCAAAGCCGCCTTTACTGCCTTTGGCTATGGTTTGGTTAATATACACCCTGACACTGTCCGGGCTTACCCTGAGATATTCATTGGTCAGGCCTTTGGCGGCATCAAAACCTCCAATGGCAAAGCCGCCTTTGCTTCCTTTGACGGGAAGGTCGGATACCCAGATCCGCACCCCTTCGGGATAAACTGCAAATACGGTTTGTCCGTCTTTTCGTTTGACTTCAAACAAGGGGTCCTCTAAAAGATCATTGTCACCCTGAACGGCCAGTTTGCTCTTAAACGGGCTGGTGGTCCCAATAGCCACACTTCCGGAATAGCTCAGCGTATCGGTCAGTTCACTCCAGCCTGCATTATCTAGGTACGGGGAAAGGTCAATATCAGTGGCTGCCCCGTTATTTGTGATCTTTAATATGTTTGCCGCCAGGCTCAGATCCTGGATCTCGTTGGTTGGATTGGCATCGGCATCATCAACATCCAGGGTAACCGTATTAATGATAGTTGGTGTTCCATCCGTAATGCTTAGGTCCTTTCCTGAAAGCACCAGGGTCTGATCATCTGTTGCGGGATCTCCGGGCGGTCCAGGGGGTGCTTCAAATTCGACCCAGTGTGTCGGATCTAAATAAGGCTGGATGGCAGACACATAAGGCGTGGTACCCTGAATGATCCACATGGAATTTACCAGCGGATCTGCGGTAGAACGGTCAAACGCGTAATCACCGTCGTTATAGGTGGTGCCACTGATCCAATCACCGCGGTTATTCAACCCTGTGCCTGCAGGTCCCTGGGGGCCTTCCGGTCCCAAAGGTCCCTGGGGGCCGGTGGCGCCGGTAGCGCCGGGGTTACCTTGTAATCCCTGGAGGCCCTGAGGTCCGGCTGGACCGGTGGAACCGGTGGGTCCTGTAGATCCTGTAGCGCCGGTAGCTCCAATGTCTCCCTTATCCCCTTTTAATCCCTGGAGGCCCTGAGGTCCGGCTGGACCGGTGGGACCCTGAAGCCCTGTGGCTCCGGTAGCACCAATATCTCCTTTATCTCCTTTAGTGCCCTGAGGTCCGGGTATTCCCGGATCTCCCTGATCACCTTTCAGTCCTTGCGGACCCGGATCGCCCTTATCCCCTTTTAATCCCTGGGCACCCTGGAGTCCGTCAGGACCTTGAGGACCTTGCGGGCCCTCCGGTCCAACAGGTCCCTGTGCGCCAGCCGGTCCTTCATTCCCGGCCAGGGCAAACATGGCGAAGGGAACATTTACCATCTCCGTGGTACCCAAATCCTGATTATTCACATTTACATTGATGAAAAAGGGACTGGCTGACCAGTCAATTTCGCCAAATGATGCGGCTGTACCCCCTGTTGTGGTGGCATTCGGGTCGCCAACTATCAAGGTAAATAAACCAAAGCCATTCGTTGTTATCGAATGGCTTTCTTCCCAAACAAGCGTACCGGCAGCACTGCCTGTGATCAATCCGATTTTTACGGTAAGGGCCTGGTTTAAAAGGAGTGCGCCCTGGTCGTCACGAGCCACAGCCTGGTATGTGAATCCTTTTGTCTGCGCAAGGACATTAGCGATATTAAGCAGTACAATGAGTACTGTTACAAGTAGATAAAGAGCACGTTTTTTCATGGCAATTGAATTATTAATTATTTACAGATCCAATGGTCTGTTTTTTGATGAAATATTATCTCTTCAAATAAAGCGGATCATTTCTGGAGCATACTCATTCCGGAATCTGATATTTAATAAAGACAACTCTTGCACGATGCATACTATGCAAATCAGACGAACCCGGATATTTCAATTTTAGGGTGATGATGCAGATGCGGGAACTTTTATTCTTTCCTGATCTTATAAACCCTGTGTATCTTCTCGTCTTCAGAGACTACCCGGAGAATATAGATGCCCTCTTTATATTGGGAGAAATCCAGTTGAACAACCTGCTCATTCTGGATCACTTCGGCCTTCCTGACAAACAACCTTTTCCCGGTAATGTCCATGATCTCCATAGAAAACCTGTCTGCCTGTTTATCCAGCTTGAATTCAACGTTCAGTTGGTCCTGAACAGGATTTGGAAAGGCCTTCACCGACCAGTTGATCTCAAGTTCAGGTACGCTGGTCCCGATAATGAGTTCCCAGGGCTGTTGAAATCCCTGGTTAAGCATCAGATTCCCTGCCGAAATGGTTGTAACAGCCACTTCACCAAGGGTCCATGAAAGGCTGATGGCGCCACTGGTGGCATAGTTTCCTGCAGATGCCACTACGGAGTTCAGTATCTGCACCTGGGCAGACATGATCAATGTCCCGGATAAAAACAAAAGTACCAGTATGATCCGCTTCAAAAAGTAAAGATGTTTCATATTGTATTTGATATTAATTTTTCCGACTAAGATAAATTTCATTCAGAATCCTGACGATTATTTTGAGTTTAATAATTCAAGTTACAATTTTTTTTTATAAGTCCGCTACAATCCGATTCTAAAAATCACCAACGATGAAACTGAACAACACACAATCCGGCAATTTCCAAGTTAAAAATTTTATGCTTAAAAGTTAGTAATTATTTTATTAACGTCCCTTTTTAATCCGTGATCGTTCTATTTCATCAACAAATCACAGGCAACCAGTAAGGGTTATTTACTTCTTTTCAGCAGTAACACCCACAATTTGCTGGAGTTGTGCGATCTGTTTTTTCAGTTCCTTAAGCTCCTGGTTTTCTCTCTCAAGCACCACTATCCTGTCATTTTGTTCATTAATGGTTTTGATCAGAGCCGTAGTCACTTTATCAGATCTTCTATCAATAGTAAAAGATTCAAAAAATACTGAGATACACTTATGTTTTATTCCATCAACTGTTTGACCAACCTCCTGCCAGTCCACCTTTTCTGCTGCCCTGCCTACAATATATGCTATATCAAAATCGCCAGCATCCTTCATAGCATGTCCAGGGACATGAGATGATATCAGATAATCTCCCGCCTGGATATCCTGTCCATTATCTGACACCCAAACAGATCCGTTTCCAACCGCCATGATCATATGTGGATTTTCTGTATCATTTTGTACTTCAGGATTTTGTGATGCCAGGTACGCACCAAGAACTTTCGGGTTGTTTGCAGATTTAGATTTTTTAACTCCATAAATTATTTCGTTATCAGGTAGATTTTCCAAATGTTTATTGTCCCCGGTCATTGTAACCAACATTCCTTTTTCAATTTCCTCTTGCGTCCAGGCATAATGTGATCCTGTGAAGGCATTATATGAAACAACTCCTGAAGCAACCGAAATATCTCCTACGGTTCCCCCATCCCGTCGAAATCTTATGAGGACTCCATCATCAGTGAACCTGTTCAGTACCATAACACCCTGAATTCCACCGTTCCCTCCAATATTTATTTTACCCTGTGGGGAAGTGTCTCCAAAATTCACGTTGCCTGTAGCATTTACGTTCCCAGTAAAAGTAAGGGTATTCGTACTAAAATCCCCTCCAATTAAAGGAGTGGAGGTATTGCTATTGTCTATATACAGTTTATTACTCCCGGTCTCATAATATCCGGCCCTGTACCCGATAAACACATTCCCGGTGGCTATATACCGGTTGCCTGAGGTTCCGTATCCGGTTTGCGCTCCAAGATATGTATTCTGTCCGCCCCCATCCATCCAGAACGCTGCGTTTTTCCCAACCATGACATTATAATCAGTCGGATCTGCATATCTTCCCATATTTCTTCCGGTTTCATGACCAACGTAAACGTTGCTGCTCCCATGCACTGCATAAGCTCCGGATCCATATCCAACAAATGTGTTGTATTGGCCATCTATATGTTGCCAGCCCGCAGCATCTCCCAAAAACGCATTATAGCTTCCGGTTGTATTAGCTTCACCGGTAGAAAATCCCATAAAAGTATTCCGGCTGCCGGTAGTGTTACTCTGGCCAGCGCGATTCCCAATAAATGTATTCCCGGCACCCGATGAATTAGACATTCCGGTATTATTGCCAATAAAACAATTATAATTCCCTTCCCAGGCTGCAGGATCAGAGAATCTTGTATTGTTTAAACCCGCTTTATCCCCAATAAATACATTATACCTTCCAATGGTGTTATACATACCAGTCTGATAGCCCATAAAGACATTACTTGTTCCCGTTGTGTTGTATTTGCCGGCCTGGTAGCCCAGAAATGAGTTGAACAGACCGGTGGTAAAAAGTCCGCTTTCATGCCCGATAAAATAATTCTCCCTGGTCAAATGCATTAAATTCACAGGAATTCCTTTAACCGCATCAAAGCCACCGATAGCAAACCCGCCTTTACTTGCTTTACCCGGGGTTTGATCAATATAGATCCGGATACTGTCCGGGGAAATCCTCAGGTATTCATTAGTAATTCCTTTGGCTGCATCAAAGCCGCCAATGGCAAAGCCGCCTTTACTGCCCTTAACGGGAAGATCGGATACATAGATCCGCACACCTTCGGGATATACTGCAAACACCGGTTGTCCGTCTTTACGTTTAACCTCGAACAAGGGGTCCTCTAAAAGATCATTATCACCCTGAACGGCCAGTTTGGATCTTAAAGGCTGGGTGGTTCCAATACTTACACTGCCTGCATAAGCAATGGTATCCGATCCCACCTTTGTCCACCCTGGATTGTCAAGATAGGGTGACAGATCAATTTGTGTGGCCGATCCGTTGTTAGTGATGGTCAGGGTGTCATTGAAAAGACTCAGATCCTGGATCTCATTTGCCGGATTGGCGTCGGCATCGTCAACATAATTCCCCAGATCGATGACCGTCGGGGCGCCGTGGAGAGTAAGACTTAATAAATTGCCGTTCAACTGCAGATCCTGGATCTCATTTGCCGGATCGGCATCTGCATCATCTTTATTGGCCACATCTTCAGCATACAGGGCATAGGGTACAGACAATACCTGGGCAGAACCCATGTCAGAGAAACCATTGCCGTCTTTCAGGTCAATCTCTACCTTAAGCCAGTAAGTGCCGGTCGACCAATCCACCGTAAGGGATGACACACTTCCGGCTTCCAGGGCAAACAATCCGTACGCATTGGTTGTAACCGTCTGAGTTTCCGTCCATACCGGGGTTCCGGCAGCCCCCCCCTGAAGCAGGGAGAGTTTCACATCAATATTTTGATTCGCAAAAACTGCACTTCCCTGCCTGGCAACAGCCTGATAATTAAATTTTTGCGGTGCCTGGGCACGGAGTGTAAATAGTGAAGAGGGTGCAACAAAAAGAAGAAGCATCAGAATCAACGCAAACTTTTTCATGGTTATTGAGTTTTAAAAGTTATATGTTCTATCAGGAATTGTTATTTTATGATCAGTATACACATTAAGGCTGTATTAAAAGACCCATTTTCCTCACAGAAGGTTGCATTTACAACAGTTTATCGATTTTTACGGTACAATGATAATATATACGTGTCGGGTTTGAAAAAGATTCTATTATTGTAACTATTTTGGTAAACAAGAAAAATGTAGTGATAAGTTACCCGAAAAATTATTTATCCGTACTATTTTTGAAGGACAGGTTTCAATTCAATACTTCCTGCCAATGAGAAACGATCAGTGGGCCGCTTTAAATGAACTGGTGAATGAGACCCTCCCAGCCAAACCCCTTACCGGATTCATCGTTGACAGTCCCTGGCTGCCGGGATGGAACGGCTTGTCTGTCCTGGATTACTACACCAACGATTCAGCCTGGTTTGAAACAAATAAAAAAGTGGTGGAATTGTTTCCCGACATACTGTTCTTTCCCGGATTCTGGTCGGAATACGGCATGTGTACCGAGCCTTCCGGGTTTGGAGCCAAACTGGTGTGGGCGCCTCACAACCTGCCCCATGCGGAAAAAGTAATTCATGAAATTGGGAATATTTCAAAACTCACAAAACCCAATGTTCAGACCGATGGACTGCTGCCCTTTATGATCAGCCGTGTTATGAATTACAGAAAGGCTATAGAGGCCATGGACCATTCGGTAAAGATGGCTGTGTCAAGGGGCCCGCTGAACATTGCATCCTTTTTAATGGGCGCAACGGAGTTGATGATGACACTGATCACCGACCGCAAGGCTGTCATTCTATTTCTGGAGCTTATAACAGAATTTATCATTGATTGGCTCAGATTTCAGAAAAAGCAGGTGGATTCTATTGAAGGCATCCTGATCCTGGATGATATTGTAGGGTTTATCGGTGAGGATGATTTCAGGGAACTGGCTCTGCCCTGTTTAAAAGGGATATTCGCGGCTTTCCCGTCAAAAGTCAACCTGTTTCATAATGATGCCCATGGCCTGGTGTGTGCGCCCTACCTGAAAGAAGCGGGCGTGCATATTTTTAATTTCAGCTTTGAGCATGGTCTTGCTGAAATGCAGGCACTGACCGGTAATTCTGTCGTTTTGCTGGGGAACATTCCGCCCAGGGATGTGATGGCACAAGGCACCATGGAGGACGTTAAAAAAAGCCTGACGGAAGCCCGGGCCGCCATTGAAGACCCCCGAAAAATCATCTGGTCGGTGGGGGGCGGCATGCCACAGGGAGTCCTCACAGAGAATGTAAGGGTTTTTGCAGATACGGTGGCTGGGTTCTGAATTTCAGGAAATTATATTTATACATTAAGGGGGCTGAACCGCTAAGCGCTTTGAAAGCGCTTAGCGGTTT
>CAYOFK010000106.1:0-10822 GCA_964403185.1 uncultured Rikenellaceae bacterium
CAGGACGGCGCCTATAAGTATAAGAATGATGCCAAGGACGGCTCTGTTGTTTGATTTTTGCGGTTCCATAAGCTTATAATTTTAATTGAATAAAAATAATATCCTGAGTAAAAGTAGGTGGTTATATTTCCCGGGAAACAAAAAATCGGTGAACGATGGAAAGAAACCGGTAAACATCCCATCCGGGAAGGTTGGTCTTCTAAAAAATGAGATTGAATAACCCGCTCACGATTAATGCACAAGTCGGAATTTCTCAATCTTTTGAGTAATCAGGAATAAGTCACCCTTGCAATTCCTGATAAAATGTGTATTTTTAAGGTTCTGCGCTCTGAAATTTGCATAGTACATACAGAAAAAAATTAAGGAGGTAAAATGTTTCGATCGGCAGAGCAGTGGAGTCTTGCCCTGTATTCAAAAAGCATCATCAATAAGATTCTCGCTGAAGATAAAGAAATTGGAAAAATATTCCAGGAAGCTGATAATGAGCAGATTCTGCTATATAGAATTAAGAAATTTGCGCTTACAATTCTCGAAGAAAATCCCGGTGCTTTAAGATACTATAAGGGCAACACCACGGGAAAGACTGGTCTGGACCAGCTTCGCTGGAAAGATTTTGCAGCCATCAGGCTTCTTGATTATATTGAACACGCCGGAGAGGGTCATCAGGATCAAAACCTGCGGGGCAGGCTCATCATCAGTAATCCGCTGAGGACACTGTGGATTGCCATCCGGACCGATTCCGGGCCAGGCACCATAGATTTTTACTACGACATGCTTGAATTGTTCAGGCAGTTATCAGGTGGCCGCCGGATGAAACCAAATCAAACCAGGCTGGACAAATGGATGGACCGGTATTCTTCCGGTCTGGATGCAAAAATTATTGAACGGAACCAGCGAAGTAAGAAACGGATCATCAATAAGATCATAGAAAAAATAGACAACAGCCTGGTTCGTACTCAAAAATTTAAATTTAAGAAGGATCTGTCCAGAGCCAGGAAGTATAAAACCGTATTGAGGTGGTGGAATGATAAAGATTTTCATTTGAAGATGGCCATCCGTTCCGTAGATGAACTAAATGCCTTCCTTGACTTTTCGATTGATAAGGACACCCTTGATGTTCTTTACAAAGCCGAAGAAAAAGGCATTCCGGTTTTTGTGAGTCCTTATTATCTTACACTCCTGAATATTGAGGATACCTCCACCGGACACCGGTCTGACCGGACGCTCCGCGATTACATTTTTGCAAATAAATATTTGGTGGAAGAATTCGGCCACATCCATGCATGGGAAAAGGAAGATGAGGTAAAGCCCAACATGCCTAATGCTGCCGGTTGGATCATTCCCGATGGCAAAGACCTTCACAGAAGGTATCCCGAGGTGGCCATTTTCATACCTCAATCAACAGGCCGGTCCTGCGGAGGTTTATGCGTAAGTTGCCAGCGAATGTACGACTTCCAGTCAGGCCATTTTAATTTTGATCTTGAGAAACTTAAGCCACGGGTTAACTGGACCGTACAGCTTAAGGCCAAAATGGAGTATTTCAGACAAGATTCCCAGTTGCGAGACATTCTCATTACGGGGGGTGATGCATTGATGAGTTCCGAACATACAATCGAAGTCATCCTGGACCATGTGTATGAAATGGCATGCAGGAAAATTGAAGATAATAAATCCCGGTCAGAAGGACATAAATATGCAGAAATGGTAAGGGTGCGCCTGGGCACCAGGCTGCCGATATACCTTCCCCAAAGGATCACGCCCGAGCTTACACGAATACTTAAAACATTCCGGGAAAAAGCCTCAGGGATCGGAGTCCGGCAATTCGTCATCCAAACACACTTTGTTTCTGCCCTTGAAGTAACTCCGGAAGCCCTGGAGGCTGTCAGAAAGTTGCTCCTGGCCGGTTGGATGGTTACAAACCAGGAGGTTTTTACGGCTGCAGCGTCCCGGCGCGGACATTCTGCCAAACTCAGAAAGGTATTGAATGACATTGGAATTTTGACCTACTACACATTCCAGGTAAAAGGACATACGGAAAATAAGGAGAATTTCACTCCCATAGCCCGTTCCATTCAGGAGCAGACGGAGGAAAAATCTCTCGGAACCATTCCGGATGTATTGCTTCCGGAGATCAGTAAACTAAACAGTCATCCCCAGGGGCTTGTGGATAAAATCCATAATATCAGGCAACGACACGGACTCCCGTTTCTCGCCACTGACCGCAGTGTCATGAACATCCCGGGTGTGGGGAAAAGTTTAACCTTCAGAGTTGTTGGATTGACAAATGACGGACGCAGAATATTGGAATTCACCCATGACAAGTCGCGGAATCACAGCCCCATAATCCATACCATGGAAAAAATTACCATTATTGAATCCAAATCGGTCTCACGCTACCTCAAGCAATTGGAAAATATGGGAGAGATGCCTGCAGAGTATCATTCGCTTTTTGGCTATAGCCTGGGTGAAACAGAGGAGCGCATGCCCATCTATGAATATCCGGAATACCCGTTCAAAATCACTGACAAGCTGACAAACCTGAGCATTTAATTGAGTGTTGAGTTTTTGCCGAAGGCATCCCTTCGGGAGAGTGTTGAGTTGTCAATTATCAATGCATGAATAAGGTTGACTTATTCGTGCATTCGTGGCTTCAATCCTTCAATTTTCTTCACCCTCCGGCTTTAGCGAAAGAAATCCCCACTGGGCTGTCTCAAAAGTCAGATTACATATCATTCCTGCGAAAGCAGGAATCCATAAAAGCCTGATTTTCACATTACAAAGATTCCGTATCAAGTACGGAATGATGCCATTATGTTGCTTTTGAGACATCCCCAATTCAAACCCTGCAAAATATTTAAATTACCACACTAGTCAAACTTGATACCGATCACCAGGATGTCGTCTACCTGGGCAAGGTCGCCTTTCCATTCTTCAAACCGTTCATCCAGAATCCTTCCCTGATCTTCCATCCTCTGATCCTGCAGCTCCAAAAGCATCTTTTTAAATGCTCTCGACATGAACTTCTTGCCTTCCGGGCCGCCGAACTGATCGACATAGCCATCAGAGGCCATGTAAATGGAGTACCCTTTCTTTACATCCACCTCGTTGTAAGTAAAGGGTTTCAGGTCTTTGGCGGATATACCAATGGGCATTTTGTCCGCATTGACCTGTATCAATACATACTCATCATTGTGGATAGACCGCTCCGGGATATCAATGGGGTCGCCTCTCCCGATGGAATCCTTTTCTTTCCTGGTCAGGGGACGGACGATCATCATAGGGTTGTAGGCTCCTGAATACTGGACCTTCATTGCTTTTTTATCACAAATGGCCAGGGCCAGGTCCATGCCGTCCTTAGCTTCCCCTTCTTTACCGGTTTGTTTCAGGGAAGTCATGATTTCTTTCCTCAGGAGATTCAGGATCTCGTCCGATTTCAACACATCTGATTTGTTCACGATCTCGTTCAGATAAGACATCCCCAGCAGGCTCATAAAAGCCCCTGGGACCCCATGTCCTGTACAATCTGCAGCAACAATAATGATCCGGTCCTCTTTTTCAGTCAACCAGTAGAAGTCGCCACTCACAATGTCCCGCGGTTTGAAGAATATGAAGTGTTCGGGCAGTTGTTCATTCAGTATTTTTTCACTGGGCAATATGGCCTTTTGTATCCGGCTGGCGTATGTGATGCTGTCTTCCAGTTCATCCTTCTGCCTCACCACCTCAGCAGTTCGCCTGCGCACGATGCCCTCGAGCCTGACCTTCTCGTGCTGAAGTCTTCGTGTATACAGCTTTACTATAATAACGATCAGGAGAATGGCTATAGCCAGGTAAATAAAATAAGCCCAGATACGCTGGTACCATGGTGGCTGAATGTTGAATTTGTAAAAAGCCACATTACTTTCAACACCATAAACATTGCGCGCTTTCACTTCAAATGTCAGGTTTCCCCTGGGAATGTTTGTGTAGGGAAATTCTGTACGGTCTGACCAGCGCGACCATTTGTCTTCAAAACCAACCAGCCTGTAGCTGTACTCCAACCGGTCCTCTCCGTCAAAATAGGGGCTGCTCCAATTAAACATAAGGTTGTTATTCCTGTACTTGAAGGATGGTATTAATTCCAGGGGCTGGGTTTTAGAAAGAAAAAATTCCCCTTCCTTTATCTCATAAAAATTGCCCCCGAAAAACACTGAATCTTCACCAATGGATACATTTCTGATCAGCGTAGTAAATGGTTCGGTATAATCTCTTTCAAATGCCGGATTAAATGCGTAAAGTCGATCCGATACGCCCAGCCACACTGTGCCGTCTTCCGATACATGGATAACTTCGGTGGAAAGAGAAGGCAGTCGCATAAAAGGTTGGTCTAAAATGCTGATCTCTGTCCCGCCGGCATCAATCCTGACAACTTTATTCGTTTTGCGGGCATCATCATGGTCCCTGATACTGAGGTAAAAGGTATCATCAGATCCCTGAGATACACGGTAGATACCAATGTTCCCGCCTCCGGAAAAAGAGGGTCCTAACAGTTCGTCGGGTTGAAACATCCCACTATCCTGATGATATTTATACAAACCATCATCAGTGGCAGCATAAATATCCCCACTTAATAAATAAACAAAGGTGGCCTGAAGTGATGATAGGCCTTCTTCAGTTCCGAATTTTTTAATAAGGGTATCCTTTGGATTTGAAAAATCAAACATTCCAATGCCACGAAGAGATGCACTGACCCAGATACGGCCTTGCCGGTCGCGGGTAATGGACCTGATCTCACCGTTCATTTCATTAAGTTCGGAAGTATGAACCCACCGGTTCCCCCTGAAGGTTAAAATATTCAGTGCGGCGCCGGTCCCTACATAAACTTTCCCGGAATCGTCAGGATCAGAATGCAGAGTATAGGTTAGAAAGTCTTTGCCGATTCCGGGATTTGAATCCTTGATATTCCTTTGAGAAAAGTCTTCCGAGATTTCAAATATCCCACCCTCAGTTCCGGCCCATAAAATGGGTTTTAAGGATCCGGGATGTGTAAATTTCATTAAGGACCAGCATTGGGAGAGTATGCCACCCACTTTTTGAAATCCAGGCATTCCGGACTCATCAGAATCCAGATAGAATACTCCGGCCCTTGTTCCAACAACCAGAGTATTATTAAACTCAACGATGGTATTGATACCCCCTTCGAGACCCTGATTATCATCTGAAGACCGGAATGGTGAAAAGTATTCGATTTTTGCCACCCCGATATTCAGTGCCAGCCATAACTGGCTTGTCCCGGGATTGTCAGGATCAGAGTAAATGCTTGTTATCACTTCATTTTCCAGCCCGGTTTCCTTATTAATGACCTCAAAATAATCACCCTCAGGATCTGTAACTACCAATCCCCCATCAAGAGTTCCAAGTGCATAATTTCCGTCAGGCAACCGGATCCCCCTGTAAAACCTGTACGCTTTGATATAATCATTCGCACCTTTTGCAATGGCATCCGTCTCCACAGCGCGACTCTGAGGGTCATAGCTGAATGCTCCTTCCATATGGGTAAGGACCAAAATCTTTGATCCTTCATAAGGGAGCATGCCCAGCACAAATTTTCTTGCAAAAAATTCTGTTCCGGGAACCAGGACAAACTCTTCCCCGTAAAACTCATAGATCCCCATGCCCGGATCGTACAGATAGAAATGGTTGTGCACATTAAAACATAAACGCCCATACTGAATGCCCAGTTCCTTCAGATCGAACGTATTGAAGGTGCCCTTATCAGGATCATATTCATAGATATACCCATATTCACAAAAGTAGATCTTTTGATTCCAGTTAATGATACTATAGACCGTCTGAACCTCATGGTCCGTTGAATCCATTCCGGGAAGCAATGAAACATATTTCATGTTTCCTGCCCTGTCCGGTGCCAGGTAACCAAAATCACCCTGAACCCCTGCATAAACAATTCCGTCCACCCCTATAGCCAAAATCCTGACAGCAGCATTCTTTGGTATCTCAATCTGCCGCCATTCAGATCCGTCAAATTCAAGAATTCCCTTATCATTGGTGCCAACAAATACCACTCCCCGGTCGTCCTGCACCACTGTCCAGTTCTGCTCTGCTCCAAGCAACTCTTCGGGTTGAAAATTCCTGATTTCAGATGTGCCCTTTTCGTTAATCTGAGCCTGGTTCGACTGAAAAAAAACAATGAAAAGGAAACAAATGCTGAATATTTTCTTCATAGATCAGTTTTCTGGATATTTGTACTTAACGGTCTAATCTAAAATATAGGTCTAATTTAAAAAACATATTATCAAATATTGGCATGTTATACAAAAAAACAACCTTTTTTCATTTTTCAAAGTCTATTATTTAACCGGTTTGAAACATATAAAAAGCTTTTACCATTATTCCGGTTACGAATAATACATTTAGAATGGCAACGTTTTTGAATTAAATTCGTAAAATATTTGATACATTGAATGCTTTTAAGGCGCCTTAGCCGGTCACTTTAATCAAGATGCGAAAGTTTTTGATCTTCATATGGCTGTTGCTTGAATCCCTTTCCGGTCTGTCCCAGGAAAGATCATTATCATGGTCGGAACTCCCCTCGGGAATGACATTAACTAAAATCAACCTTTCAGGATTTGAATTTAACTATTCCCTTTCCAGCCTGTCTGCCCATACTCAAAATACAGAACTTGGTGCTTTTATAAAATTGTCAATTAAGGGGCACTCAAAAACCAGGACTTATGGCCAACCGGAACTGCCTGTATTCAGCCGTTTGATTGAGATCCCACCAGGAACCGGCATACAAATAAATATTCTTTCTGAAAAAAAGGACACACTCTACCTGGACCAACAGGGTATTAAAGAAAAAATTTTCCCTGCCCAATTTCCTGTAAATAAAACCAGGGATCCTGAAAAACAACCCTTGTTTATCGATAAATCCATTTATAAAAAAGACACCCTGTTACAAACACCCACAGTAGTAATTAATGAACCCGGCACCATGCATGGGAGAAGGTTTTCGGTGCTGTCTGTATCGCCCTTTTCTTACAACCCATTGAAAAACATCCTTGTAGTAACTACGGAATTACGCGTAAGAATTGACTTTACCGGTGTGGATCAGGAACGTATCAGCCAAAACTCCAAACGGTTCTTTTCAGGAGCATTTCAACCAATCGGGGAAAGCGCCTTCAATTCCCAGGCCAAATCTGTATCCGTTCCGGGGCCTGAAAAGTACGTGATCCTTTCAGATACCATGTTCAGGGAAGCCCTGAAGCCATTTGTAGAATGGAAAACAAGAAAGGGCTTTGAGGTTGTAGAGGTTTATAAAGGAACGCCCGGAGTGGGAACAACAGCAGAGGAAATGAAATCCTACCTCAGCAATATGTATCATGCAGCCACTGAGAACGATCCGGCCTTTTCCTACCTTCTGATCGTGGGAGATGATGCACAGATCCCCGCATTCAGACCCAGTCATATTTCCGATCTCTATTATGCCGAATACGATGGAAACGGCGACTATTTTCCAGACGTCATGTATGGCAGGTTCTCAGCCCGTGATACGGCTGAATTGAATCCACAGATTGAAAAAACCCTGGAATACGAACAATACCTGTTCCCGGATCCCTCATTTCTGAATGAGGCAGTCATGATCGCCGGGGTTGATGGCACCTATGCTACAAAATGGGGCAATGGCCAGATTAATTATGCCAATCAATATTATATCAATACAGGTCATGGCATTACTTCGCATACCTACCTTTATCCTGCCTCTGGCAGTAGTGATGCACAGATCCTTCAGGACATCAGTAACGGGGTTGGGTTTGTAAACTACACCGGACATGGCGAATGGGACCGCTGGCTGGATCCGAGATTTCACCTGTCTGATATTCCCGGACTGCAAAACGCACACCGGTATCCCCTGATGATAGGGAACGGCTGTGTAACCACCACCTTCCAGATTGATGAATGTTTTGGTGAAGCCCTGCTGAGAGCCAAAAATAAAGGCGCCCTGGGTTATATCGGTTGCAGCAACGATTCATACTGGGACGAAGATTACTGGTGGGCCACGGGGGTAGGGATCATTTCTGCCAATCCCCTTTATGAGGAGACTTCACAGGCAATGTACGACCTGACCTTCCATGAGCATAACGAAGACAAAAGCCTGTGGGCGCGGACCCAGTCTCAAATGATCTTTGCCGGAAATATGGCGGTCACAACCGGCAGTCCCGGCAAGTCAAAATACTACTGGGAGATCTACCACCTGATGGGCGACCCTTCACTCATGGTCTATTTCTCAGAACCCGATTCCCTGCATGCGGTCTTTCCGGACACCCTGCCCATTGGCTCAAACCTGCTGCAAATCATCACTCTTCCTGATGTGTATGCCGGATTGAACAGGGATGGAGAGCTGTTAGCCGCCGGTTATGCAAATAAGGATGGCCTTATTGATCTGAACTTTCCGGCACAGTCCGTAACAGGAACCCTGGATCTGGTCCTGACGGGACAAAATCTGAAACCGGTGATCACAACCCTGGAAGTTGCAGCAGTCACCGGCACATTCATTATGCCTGACAGTATCTCTGTAAATGATGCATTGGGCAATAATAACGGATTGCCTGATTTTGATGAAACCATTTCTTTCGATATTGCGCTTCTTAATTCCGGTGGAGCGGATGCCCTGGATGTAACAACTACGTTGAAAGTGCAGGACCCCTTCCTGACCATTACCGACTCTGTTTATTTCTGGGGCAACATAAATTCAGGGGCGCTTGTTTCCCAATCTGGTAAGTTCAGGGTTGATATCAGTGACAGCATCCCCGATGAATGGCCCGTAACTTTCACCCTGCTTATAGAAGATCAGTCCGGCACCTCCAGGAAAGCCTACTTTGAAACCCGTCTTTTAGCTCCTGTGCTTCATTCAGGAACCATGATCATCGATGACAAAACATACGGAAACGGCAATTCCAGACTGGAACCCGGTGAAACCGCAGACTTAAAAATTGAGATCACAAACCAAGGCCACAGCAGTACTACCGGATTGTATGCCCGGTTATACTCTGCAGACACCCTGATTCAAATACTGAATGATTCTTCCTACTTAAATATTGTGGATCCGGGAACCGTTGCCCTGGCCTCGTTCCGGATCCGGGCGCATCCGGGGACCGTTCCCGGTACCAGGATCGGCCTGGAATTTACTCAGACTTCCGGAAAGTTTACCGTTGAAGCCATGTATGACCTCTATCCGGGTCTCATATACGAGGGTTTTGAATCAGCAGGCTTTTCCAGTTACCGCTGGCAAAATACAGGCACATACCCCTGGGAAATCACGGGTAATAGAATGTATGAAGGCCTTCATGCGGCACAATCGGGATTCATCACACACAACCGAATTTCTGAATTAAGCATTGATGTGGATGTGCCCGAGGATGATACCATCTCATTCTACAGGAAGGTCTCATCAGAATCCAATTATGACATTCTGAGGTTTTATATTAACGGAACCCTTCAGGACCAATGGTCAGGTGAAGTGGATTGGGCCCTGCAAAAGTATCCCGTGGCTGCAGGATCCCATACCTTTAAGTGGGCATATTCAAAGGACGGAACCGTATCCCGTGGCAGCGACCGGGCCTGGATTGATTTTATTGTATTTCCCAAAAACAGTTTTCTGAGAAAGAATACCGGAATTGTCAGTATGAGTAATCCGGCCTCCGGCTTGCTCCTGTCAGTAGAAGACCTGGTTGTGGACATTCGTAATTTCGGAACCGATACCCTGCCTGAGATTCCTGCAGGATACATTCTTGATGATGGATCAGCCGTTTATGATACCTTAAAAGCCGGCTTGTTACCCGGGCAGGACACCACCTTTACTTTCAGCCGGAAAATGGACCTTTCCGCTACGGGGCCTCATACTTTAAAGATCTTTACTATTCTCAACGGCGATGAGATCCCGTCCAACGACACGCTCCGGGTTACTATTGAACACCAGGTTGCCGATCTGAGCGCTGTACGGTACGCCGCTCCGGGGGACACTACCGTCTATACCTCAAATGAAACCGTTACCATTGTTGTCAGAAACCTTGGCACCTATCCGGTATCAGATATTCCTGTGGGCTACCGTATAAATTCTCAGTCCGAAGTCCTGGAAACTGCCATCCCCCCCGCCACGATCCAGCCTGGCGACAGTTTGGAGTATACTTTTAACACTACGGCCGATCTGTCAGCCTACGGCACCTATATTATCAAGGCCTTCACAAGACATTCCATGGATCTTATTGAAAGCAACGATACGGTTTTGCTCACCCTGATCCATGATGGATCCAGCAATGTGATCGATTTCGAGAATGATTTCGGTGTTTCCGTGTTTCCGAATCCATTTACCAGCACACTGAACCTGCTGTTTGAACACCGCCTGGCAAGGGCAGTGATCCTCTCCATTCATGACATTACAGGACGCACAGTTTACAGGGCAGAGTGGGAGGATCTTTCTCCGGGCCAACAGTTGGAACTTGATCTGCAGTTTCTTACAAAAGGTTTATACATCCTTTGCATCACCCATGAAAATTCCGGTCAGGAGTTTAAGCTCATCAAGCACTAGTTTTTCCGGGCATTTTTTCATTCACTTTTTTTGGTAACTTGTGTCCATTATTAAGTTCTTCCAATATTTCTCTTGCAACAGCAGAAGGTGCGAGGGAGCTATTTTGGTTGTCTAATGAATTAAGAAACATGAATTTAGCAAAATGCTGATATAGGAGAAATAAAAACAATATAACTTTACACATACGTTGTAGCCAATTAAAAACAAACAAAATGAAAACATTAGGACAAATTTTATTTG
>CAYOFK010000107.1:0-10759 GCA_964403185.1 uncultured Rikenellaceae bacterium
TGCAAAACTCCCGCCAAAACCTGCTTTTCGTGGTTCCGTTACCACGGGCTGCGTCTGCCTACGCTGCCGCTTCAGCGGACTTGCCCGTGGCTATCTAAATTTAACCCCGTCCGGGGTTGGCATTTATTATTCACCCCTTGTAGCAGGGAAACCGACCGGTGATTGTACCCGGGACAGCCCCGAAGCGAGCAAAATCATTTAGCCATGGGCGCCGTCCGCCGGAGCTTTAGCGCAGGCGGATAAAGCCCATGGTTTGGTGAAAACGATGAAAAGGTTTTGGCGCTGATTTTGCCAATGGGGTGGAAATGAACGGGATGCATTAACTTCTGGTCACATACCCAGGCATTAAAATGCCTGTCTACTACCATTCAGTCCTTACAGGACGATAAGCAACAATACAGATCAGTCTCGGAGAGACTTACAGATAGTAGCCAGGGGCTGTCTCAAAAGCAACCTAATGGCATCATTCCGTACTTGATACGGAATCTTTGTAATGTGAAAATCAGGCTCTTATGGATTCCTGCTTTCGCAGGAATGATATGTAATCTGACTTTTGATACAGCCCCTGTTCCAGATTGTAAGGCATAAAGACATTCCGTTGGACCATAATAGTGTGATTCTGGCGCACGGATGCCAAATTGTTACCTGGATAAATATTTGTCAGATATCTGTAGAACGACTATTCCCTCCCGGCCGGCATTTTGGATTTGAATTTTGGGATTTATTTGGAACTTGAGTCCTGGAATTTGAGGTTTTGACGGCCCTGTGCAGGCTTGTATAATAGCCCAGTTTATAAAACTGGAACAAACCAATGGAAGGATTGGGCCCCAGGAGTTTTTTTTCAAGGGCCTTAAATGTTTTCGTATAGACCCAACGAACCGGTCCTGCCAATCGCATTTTATGTATTTTCCGGAACCACCGGATGAGCCGGATCTGCTGAAATAACAGAGCCGGTTCAATGATTTTCCCTGACAGCCTGTACAGGTTGTCCAGGCTGGATCTGGTTTTCGCAATAAAACTTAATGCATCCTCCAATCCGCCATGTATCAAAGGGTTGTCGATATGTACAAGAGGAATCCCCGCGGCCATCAGATGCATACCAAACACGGTGTCCTCATGTCCATACTCATACATATCTTCATTAAAGCTAAGTTTATCAAATACCGTCTTTCTGATAAAAAAGTTAAACGCACTGAACGATCCGTAGGGATTTTTGTTTCTTTGTATGTATGACCGTTCCTCAACTTTCCGGCCATACCGCCATCTCAGTATCTGAGCCGGATTATCAGGTATGGTGGATTGATAAGCCGTTCCACCCACAAGCACATCTGATTCATTCAGGGCCTTCAGGTAATTATCAATAAATTCAGGATTCCGCAATTGTGCATCTGCATCTATGAACAAGAGCCAATCATGCTTAGCATTCCGGGCCAGATAGTTGCGCATTGCCGCCCTCCCTTTTCTGGTTTCCACTCTGAGAATGCGTACATTGCCAAGCTCTTCAACCTGCCTGTTTGACTTATAAACAGTGAGATCTGAGGCATCATCGCCAACCAATATCTCAAATTCAGATCCCGAAAGGTTGGCCTGATCGAACAGGTCGCGGACCAGGCGGACCACATCGCCATTGAAATTTGGTATTAAAATTGAGAAGTTCATTACAGGGATCAACGGCAAAATATTGCCCTTTTTGATTCATAAAATAACAAAGTATCTTTGTGCAATCCTAATTAAGTATTTATCAGAATGAACCTATACCGGTCTGTAACAATATATCTTCTCCTGATTTTAATTGCTCTTTCGGGGTTCTCACAAGGGCATCATATTGAAATCACACTCCGCAACAGCCCTGATTCAACAATATTCCTTGCCTACCATTACGGGGATAAACAGTTTGTAAAGGACACCATAGCTGTAAATAGGAACGGCCAGGTGATCATTAGCGGAGAGGAACGGCTCGACGGAGGTGTGTATCTCATAGTTTTGTCCGGCATGCAGTACTTTGAATTGCTTGTCGGAGAGGACCAGGATTTTTCCGTGGATGTTGATGTGAATGATTTTCTGGGGTCCATGAAATTTAAGGGATCCCCTGAAAATGAAGCCTTCCTGTCCTACCAGAAGTATTTGCAAAGGTATAATAAGAAGAACACTGAACTCTTCAGACTGCAATCAAAACTAAAGAACAAACCTGACTCACTACAACTTGTCACCGGGCAGATAGAACAGAACAATGAGTCATTGAACAGCTATCTGGATACCATTCATGCAAGCTTTCCGGGATCGTTTTTAAGCGACCTGATCCGTGCCATGACGCCTCCGCAGGTTCCTGATTTCGATCTCAGCCTGGCATCCAACCCTGATTCGGTTAAAATGGCCCGGACATATTTATTCCTGAGAGATCATTATTTTGATAAAGTAAACTTCGGTAATGAAAACCTCATCAGAACACCCATCCTGCACAACAAGCTATACAACTACTTCAACAGGGTACTCATTCAACGGCCTGATTCAATCATACCGCAGGTTGACCGGGTGATCCATATGGCAGAACAAAACGACCGGATGTTTCAGTATGTGATTGTATTTGCTTTAAACAATTTTATAGAAAGTAAGATCATGGGATTGGATGCCGTTTTTGTGGATGTTGCCGAAAAGTACTACCTCTCAGGCCGGGCTGAATGGGCGAATTCCGGGTACCTGGAAAAACTGAAGGAGCGGGTTCAAAAAATAAAGCCTAATTTAATTGGTGTCAGGGCAGCGGATCTTAAAATGGAAACTGTTTCCGGTGAATGGGTCTCCCTGCATGAAGTTGAAGCTGATTTCACGGTTCTGTATTTTTGGGAACCCAACTGCGGGTTTTGCAAAGAATCCACGCCCAGGTTGTACAGCTTATATGAAAAATACAAGGACCGGGGACTTGCTGTATTTGCCGTTGACACCCAGGACAACCGCCAGGATTGGGAGAACTATCTGAACGAGCATGGCTATGACTGGATCAATGCATGGGATCCGGACCGGCAAACCTATTTCAGGTTCTTTTTTGATGTTTACAGCACGCCCACTTTGTACCTGCTTGACAAGGATAAAACCATCATTGCAAAAAGGGTGGATGTGGAAGCGCTGGAAAATATGCTTGACAGGCTGATCAATCAAAAAGCAACCATTTACTAGGGAGGTGTTTTACTTGAAAGAAGATGAAGGGCTGAAGCCCGGTGATGTTCCCGTTCATTACCCCGGCATAAATGCCGGAGTTAGTCAGGGCCCGGTATCTGAGATGCGTATAACTAACTTCGTCCTTCCCGCCTGCCTTTTGGAAAAGTACGGCGGGCACTGTAGGGCGGAGTTGAAAAGTTCATCATTTAGAAAATAACAATAATAATCACTTTTGATACAGCCCCTACCTATTTCCATTCTGTCCCTCCGGGACGGGTATTGATCTGCCTGTGTTTTCGGTATTGCAGCACCCGAATTATTAAAAAAGGCTTCTCAGGAGATCATATATTGATGTGTAAACCTGTTTTTCAGACCCTCTGATGAGCCGCCATTCAGGCACTTTTCCCTTATAAACACATTGAACGGCAGCCATGTTGCTGCCCCTGGCCAAAACCTTGAATCCCTTTCGTTCCAGGGCATTTTTTGTCCACAAGTACAGATCCCCTTCTGCGCGCAGGGTAATTTCTTTCTCAAATGTCTGTGGAAAAATAAACCTTCCCTCTTTCCTGTCGAGGCGGATTTCACTATCCTTAAACATCCGGTTAAAAACATCCTGAAGAACAAGATCTTCAGGACTGCCCTGGAAAACCCGCCGACCTGTCATCATCCATATCTTATCTACTTCATGAAGGATGAGGTTCAGATCATGTGTGGAAAAAATAACGACTTTATCCTGCGTTTTTGCAAGGGATTTCAGAAGTTGCAGGATTTCAACCCGGTTAGGAAGATCCAGGAAAGCAGTAGGTTCATCAAGAATTAATATTTCAGTATCCTGGGCTATGGCCCGGGCAATCATAACACGTTGTCGTTCCCCATCTGAAATTTCATTTAGGTTTTTCATTCTGATTGTCTGCAAATGCACGGTTTCGATGGCTGCCTCTATGGCTTGTTTATCCTCAACCGACAGGCGGTCCATCCAGTTTGTATGCGGGATCCGGCCCAGGGTCACCAGTTGTTCCACAGATAAATTACCTGCCCGTACAGGTTCGGTAGAAACGAATGCCAGAGTACGGCTTCTTTCATGCCGTGAAAAATCAGTCAGATGTTTGCCTTCCCATGAGATGGAACCGTGCAAGGGTTTTTGAATAAACATTAATGTTCTTAACAGGGTGCTTTTCCCAACTCCATTCCGTCCGATCAAAGCAACAAGTTCACCCTTAAACGCCTCAAGTGAGATCCCTGAGAACAGGGACCGGAGATGTTTTTTTGGCTTGCCGAAACCTATCTCAAGATCCTTGATCAGTAATGTGCCGGTTGTTTCCATATCATGTATCATGAAAATGCAGTGATCTCTTTTCTCCTGATGAGAATCCAGATAATGACAGGGATCCCTATCAGGGCAGTGACTGAATTAATGGGTAATATATGGTCCGAACCCGGCAGCTGTGAGAATACATCACTCACAAGTAATAAGGAGGCTCCGATTAAGAAGGATCCAGGAATCAGAATTTTATGGTTTGCCGTACTGAATAACATCCTTGCCAGGTGAGGCACTACAATGCCCAGAAACCCTATTGGCCCGCAAAATGCGGTAACACTGCCTGCCAGGATGGATGTGCTGATGAATATAACGGACCGGATCATTTTTGGATTCAGGCCAAGAGTCCGGGCATAATCCTCACCAAGCAGCATGGCATTTAACAGCCTGGTGGATAAAATTGTTATGATCAGAGCTGTAATGATGGTAATGGAAAAGACCCGGAGTTGGTCAGGGGTTACATTACCCAGGCTGCCCATAGTCCACACAATGAAGGATTTCAATAAAGATTCTGTGCTGAAGTATTGCAGGATTGCTACCAGGGCCGTAGCGATACTGCCAAACAAGATCCCAAGTATGAGAATGGTCATGACATTCTTTATTCGAACAGATACAAGCAGGATCAGGAGCAGCAAAAATCCGGCGCCCAGAGTGGCGGCAACAACAAGTGCCCAGGCGCCAAAAACAGCATCGGAGACAATGAGTCCGGAAAAACCCAAAACAAGCAAGGCGACCCCCAGGCTGGCCCCTGAGCTGATCCCAAGAACATAGGGTCCGGCCAGAGGATTTCTGAAAATGGTTTGCATCTGAAGGCCGCTAACCGACAATGCTGCGCCTGCCAGTAAGGCGGTGAGAGTCCGGGGAACCCTGAATTCGGTTATGATGATCCGCCACTGTTCAGGACCCGTATAAGATCCTGAGATGATTTGAAAAACAGACTTTAAAGGCACTTTTACAGACCCCAGGAACAGGTCCAGAACCGCAAGTACTGCCGTTGCCATGATGAGCCCCCCGATCAGCAAGCTATGTGATTGTTGCCAGCCGGTGCGGTATGTGGTGTTTTTCATTCCGTTTTTATTCATCATTTCAGCTCCTGATAGTACCACAACTCATGACCGGGAATCAACTCCGGGTGCAGAATGCTTATCAGATCCCTGAGGATCAGATGCGGATGTGTAATGCCTGATTCCCAATAATCATTCCCTCCTGTTTCATTCATTCTGAGGTTGTTGTTAAATACTTTATTATTCACAAGAGGCGGGAAATACTCAAATCGTTTATCCCTGTTTATCAAGTCCTTAACCGAACCGGCTGTTCCCGGATTGATCCAGAACTCTGCATGACCCGCCTTTTCAAAGACAGATTCCATATCCATGGGGACAGCCTTATCAGAGATCAGGTCATTCCACAGATAGGTGCCGCCGGCATCTGAAATAAACCGGGCCAAAACCGTATTATTTCCGGGTACATACCAAATATCTTTCCAGGGCAAACCGGTCATTACTACAGGCCTCTCAGACAGTGGGTCAATCATGGTTTTCAAAGCATTGTAAGAATGTGCAATGGAATCGAACCAGTGATCAGCCAGGGCATCTTCACAAAAAAAAGCTGCCATAAACTTTATCCATTCCAGTTTTCCAAGAGGATCCTCCTCCATGTATTCTCCGTTTAAAACCACCGGAATATTCAGGTCATTCAAGCGGTTAACAAAACCTGTGATCTCATTTTCAATACCATAGGTAACCACCAAATCAGGTTTGACAGCCACAAGTTTTTCAAAATTCAACTCCCGGTCGTATCCGATATCAGCAATAGATCCGTTATCCACCCCATTCCTGATAAACCGGTTCGATATCAGCTTCCCTCCTGATATTCCTGTCAAGGTATTGAGTTTGCCAAGCTTTTCAAGAAAGGCAATATGAGTGGTTGAAGTACACACTACCCTTTCAACGGGAACGCTGACCACTGTTCCAAGCCTGTAGAGCGAGTCATCCACAGGGGCATCCCGTGGAACAAGTACATATCTGAACCGGACCTCATGGGCTCCCTGCCATGGCTTCAGTACTTCAATAACTTTAGCTCCTTGTATTTCATAGATCCGGAAACCTGTAGCTTTTCTAACAGTGTTTGAAGAAAGGTTGGCGTTCAGATATGTACCGGATACCGGATCATTCCGTAAACTGCAGGCTGTTGTAAACAAAAAACCAACAATACACAGATATATTATGGTTGCCAAATGGCATGGATTTTTTGCACCTCCAATCATTGCCCTGTCTCCTGTTTACTGAATGATCATGAGTTTTTTTGTTTCAGAATGGTTCCTTCCTTCAATTCTGATGGCATAGATCCCGGTTCTTAATTTTGGCAGGGACAGGGTCAATTCTTCAAAAACATTGGAATAGGTTCCATTAAATAGTAATACTCCCCCCAGTGAAAAGATGCTGATATGCAATGTTCCCTGGTCTCTTTCAGAAAATCTGAGGGTCAGCTCACCCGATGTTGGATTTGGATATGCAAAAATCTTGCCTGACAGATCCGGTTCACCTGGATGATAGACCCCGAGATTTGGGATGTTTGTGCACATTCGAACTTTAAATGCAAGGGATGTTTTCACGGGTTCCAGTGCATTTGTGTCGAATGCAATCCAGGTTCCATGGTCAAAGTACAGGCTTGTATTTTGTCCTGAACCACCACGGGGTTCAGCCTGGAAAATTGAAAACTGATCGGTCAGGGGCCCGGATACAGGATTATCATAACTTATTTCATATCCCAACCAGAAAGGCCCCTGAAACTTCACAAGCGTATCGAATGAAATGCGATATTCCGTGGAATCCTGAAAATATAATAGTGCGTATGATTTACTGATCACAAGAGTTTCCGGCATATCAACACCCTTCCACAATTTAAACTTCACCGAATCTCCAACCGAATTGTAAACCACATTTCCGACATGCACAAGGGCTTCAACAAATTCATCCCCGGTAAGGAGTGTTATTCTTTCAGCATATTGTGAGATGCGGCCTGCGTTGTGTCCGCTCCACAGTCCATCACCGGGAATGCCGGCTGAATATTCCCTGACAACCAGGGTGTCCTGGAGCTGAATGTTGTTTACCGTATCACAGGTCAATTCAGAACCATAAGGATCGTATCCATCCAGGACCGTTGTTCCCAGGTTCAAAGGGTCGAGCCAGATTTTTAACTGTTCAGAAGGATTGGGATAGCGGTCCCAGGATTCCGAAAATTTCTGGAAATAATCATTTATTGAATTCCCACAGGCTGCCTGACCTCCCGATAAGGTTCCCACGAGGCGTCCCAGGTTGTCAAAGAGTGGTCCGCCGGATGAACCGGCCTCTGTTGTACCCACATCCCACATCAGGATCTTCCAGAATGTGTTTGGATCATAAGTATCATAACTTGCCGACACGGCAGGGTCATTATCAACACTGATCTTTTTTACATCCCCACTTGGATGGTGGATGCTCACTGAACTCTGTGGGGCAGTGGAACCGGCATTCCAGCCTGCATAATATGGCTGATAATAAACCGGCGGGTAGGCCGTCAATTCTGCCAGCGTAAAGTCAAGATTGGTAAGGGTGGCTTTCAGAACCGCTCCGGACAGCGACAGGTTCACAAATCCATCCGGACCATCACAAACAGGGCTTTCATATCCAAATACAGATAATGACCGGGTTGCATCTTCGGCATTTTTAATGCAGTGTCCGGCTGTGAGCAAATAGGGTTTGCCATCCTGCGCCGTATTATTCACAATGACTCCCGTGCAAATCTCGTCCGGAGCACTCACTTTGTCAATTAACAAGCGCACCACCGACCGTTTATGATCCTGCCACAAAGCGCCGTCAGGGCAATTAACATCCACATTGCAGGGGCCAGATCCACCGAAAAACCCATCTTTATTACCGGAAGAAGAGAATACCGGTATAAATCCATGACCAATCTGGCCGATAGATAAAGTTCCGTATTCATCAGAATCTCCCGGTACAATATATTGAATGATCATTTCATCTCCCGGAATGGGTTGTGTGGTGAGAACCCCGGATTCCTTATTGTTGAGCTCGTTAAAAGCCCCAAGGATATATTTTTTATCCGGGCTGAACAGGAACATACGTGCTCCCTGCGGGACTTTATAGTGATCGAAAAAGAGATGCAGGGATAGGGCTCCATTGCTCCTGATCCTGACGGTCCAGAGTTTGAATCCATTTTCAAGAGAGTACCATTTCCCCGAGTTTTGAGGATTGAGGTTTACATTAATTGAATACGCAAATTGAAGCGGCCGGCCTTTGACGTTTCCCGCCTTTATTGACTGGATTTCCATTTGATCAACTTTAGGCAGTACGATGATATCATCTTCAGAGAAAACATATGTGCGGTTGTCAGGGCTGCCTCCACGGCCAATCTGGCAGTTTCCGTCCGGGCAGGAAATCAATACAAATACAACGATTTCCAACCAGAAGCTAAGGGTTTTCATATTTCCGGACTTCAGTAACACATTGGGTGTGCTTAGTGTGGTTTAATATACAACAATACCAAATGGACCACAAATACAGGATATTTAAACTGTAAAATTAATTAAATGCCGCCCCATTCGGTGCGATCCCAACATCGAGAGAATCCACAAGCCGGCCTTCGAAAGTATAAATGTATGCCCTGCCACCGGCATCAAATCCATTTGCTTTTAATGCCAGAACGTTTCCCGTATCAGGATCCACCTCCAGACCGTAAAAACTGCCTGGTATAAACGCCTGCCCAGGCGTTGAAGTATCATTGATGCCCATTTTATAAATGCCGCCGGCTTCTGCATAAAAAAGATAAGTTCCATCCTTACCGGCGGTCAGTCTGACAGGATTAAAAAAGTCGCCCGTAACCCCAACAATGAAAATTTTGTCAGACGAAAAGTCAATGGTATTGATCTTCACCAATCTCGAGTCGGTTTCCCCAATCACATTCCAGTTATTATCATACAACACTTTGCCTTTGCATAAAACCCATACATTCAGGTCGGCATCCACTGCCAGGTCGGTTGGGTGATCTCCAACCGTTATTGTTTTTACTACCACATCGCCCTGCGGATCGATCACGCTTACTGTGCTGTCAGAGTCCCAACCGCCGCTATTGGCAACATAAATAAGATCTGCGGCACGCACAATATTCTCGGGACCTTTGCCAACGGGGATCTCCCCATCAATTTCCAATGTATTGAGATTAACGACGTAAACATTGCCTGCATAATTTCCATCGGTGATGTATGCCTTATCAGCAGTTACCTGTAATGCATACCTGGGGTAGTCCATCCCTGTAATGGTTCCCACAGATATAAAGGTTTCCAGGTCAACAACTTCCACCTTCTGTGAATTATTTACAACGATGAGACCCAGATCACCTGCCACTGCAAAACTTTGAGCAACATCGCCCAGGTCTCTGCCATTGGCCATGGCGAACAGTTGTTTATGTACTTGTGCAGAATCCCTGTCATAGTATGTTATGGATGCATTTGAGTTATTATATCCACCTTCATTAACGACATAAATACCATTAAGAAATCCGGTTTTCAGGGGTTCATTTTGTTTGTTACAGGAAAAAAACGGCAGGGATGATATCAGGGCTGCTGCCATCATTGCACTTTTTTTCATTTGACTGATTTGGTTCATTACTGATTTTTTTGAAATGTATAATTTAATCCTATCTGCCAGGATCTCCCAGGCATTGGATAGGATCTGATCATCTGATATTCTTTGTTAAATATGTTTACAATTTTGAATCTAAGCGTCCATCTCTTTAATGTCCTATCCGGTTGATATCCAAAATCAAGATTAATGGTATGCACAGGATCCAGGGCATAGAAAAGATCATTGTCTTCGGTGGTGTACCGCTTTCCTGTAAACTGGTATTCCAAACCGGTGTAGAGTCGCCTGAAGTCCATTTTCAGATGAATTTTCAATAGGTGTTTTGGAAGATATCTTAATTGCTTTCCGTACAGGTTTGGATTATCAGCCTGTACCACAGTGGCAAAGGCCAGACTATAATCCGCCATAAAACCCAGATTTATACCCTGCATTTGTGTTCTCCAGAGAATCCCTGATTCCAGTCCTCTGGACCACACCTGCTTATAGTTTACAGGGCGCCAGTAGCCTGACACCGGAACCCATTGGATCCAGTTAGTAATGGTGGTGGTTTGAACCGTGATGTCAAAAACCAACAATTGTGATTGGTCGTTTGGCATAAGAAGGTTGAGTTTCGTTTCAATATCTGCGCCCCAGCCATATTCCGGGA